>NZ_JBEXSD010000092.1:0-16053 GCF_040613495.1 Nocardioides sp. NPDC006273
GGTGAGCGCAACCGCCTCAACCTCGCGCTCACCCTGAAGCAGGGCGGCAACATGCTGCTGCTCGACGAGCCGACTCGGCGGGATCTCCGGTCAGAACGCGCCGACTCGGCGCGGGGTCGGTCAGTCGCGGGTGAGGCGACGGTGGGTGACGCGGTGGGGGCGGGCGGCATCCTGGCCGAGACGCTCGATCTTGTTGGCCTCGTAGGACTCGAAGTTGCCCTCGAACCAGAACCACTCGCCCTCCTTCTCCTCGGTGCCCTCCCAGGCGAGGATGTGGGTGGCGATGCGGTCGAGGAACCACCGGTCGTGGGAGGTGACCACGGCACAGCCCGGGTAGTCGAGCAGCGCGTCCTCCAGGGCGGAGAGCGTCTCGACGTCGAGGTCGTTGGTCGGCTCGTCGAGCAGCAGCATGTTGCCGCCCTGCTTCAGGGTGAGCGCGAGGTTGAGGCGGTTGCGCTCACCACCCGAGAGCACGCCGGCCTTCTTCTGCTGGTCGGGACCCTTGAAGCCGAAGGAGGCGACGTAGGCCCGCGAGTTCATCTCGAAGTTGGCGACCTTGATGAAGTCCAGACCGTCGGAGACGACCTCCCAGACGTTCTTGTTGGGGTCGATGCCACCGCGGCTCTGGTCGACGTAGGAGATCTTCACCGTCTGGCCGACCTTGAGCTCACCCGCGTCGGGCTGCTCGTTGCCGGTGATCATCCGGAACAGGGTGGTCTTGCCGACACCGTTGGGGCCGACGATGCCGACGATGCCGGCGCGCGGGAGCGAGAAGGAGATGTCGTCCCACAGAGTGCGGCCTTCGAAGCCCTTGACCAGGCCCTTGGCCTCCATCACCACGTCGCCCAGGCGCGGGCCCGGCGGGATGTTGATGTCGGCGGTGTCGATCTTGCGGGCCTTGTCAGCCTCGGCGGCGAGCTCCTCGTAGCGGGCCAGACGCGACTTCGACTTGGTCTGGCGGGCCTTGGCGTTGGAGCGGACCCACTCCAGCTCCTTCTCGAGCATCCGGGCGCGCTTGGCGTCCTTGAGGCCCTCGACCTTGAGGCGGTCCTTCTTCGTCTCCAGGTAGGTGGAGTAGTTGCCCTCGTACCCGTGGACTGCGCCGCGGTCGACCTCGGCGATCCACTCGGCGACGTTGTCGAGGAAGTACCGGTCGTGGGTGACGGCCAGCACGGCGCCCTTGTAGGACTTGAGGTGACCCTCCAGCCACTGCACCGACTCGGCGTCGAGGTGGTTGGTGGGCTCGTCGAGCAGCAGCAGGTCGGGCTCCTGCAGGAGCAGCTTGCACAGCGCGACCCGGCGACGCTCGCCACCGGAGAGGTTGTCGACGATCGCGTCACCCGGGGGGCAGCGCAGCGCGTCCATCGCCTGCTCCAGCTTGGAGTCGATGTCCCAGGCGTTGATGTCGTCCAGATAGGTCTGGAGCTCACCGGTCTCGGCCATCAGGGCGTCCTGGTCGGCGTCGGGGTCGCCCATCTCCATGTAGGCGTCCTCGAGGCGCTTCATCTTCGTCTTGATCTCGCCGACCGCCTCCTCGACGTTTTCGAGGACGGTCTTGCCCTCCGTCAGCGGGGGCTCCTGCTGGAGCATCCCGACCGTCGCGTCCTGGTCGCGGACGATGTCGCCGTTGTTGGGGTGGTCGAGCCCGGCCATAAGTTTGAGCAGCGAGGACTTACCCATACCGTTCGGGCCGACGACGCCGATCTTGGCACCGTGCAGGAATGATTGGGTGACGTTGTCGAGAACGACCTTGTCGCCGTGGGCCTTGCGCACATTGCGCAGGGAGAGGATGTAGTCGGCCATGGGGCCCACCCTAATGAGGTTGAGGTGCACCGGTACAACCGGCGCACCCGCCTCAGGGTCCGGCGCTCACCCGACTCACCTCACGCCGCCACGGTGGTCTCCGTCTCGGCGGGTGCCTCGACGTCGTCGGACGTCGTCGGCTCCTGATCCCACGGGTCCGCGCCCGGGGCACGCCAGCCCGAGAGGGGGTCACGCGGGGCGTCCTCGTCGCGGGGTTCCGGCGCTGGCGCGGCTGCCGCGGCGAGCGACCGCGGGTTGCGTGACAGGCTGCTCAGCCCACGGTTGAGGTCGTGGCCGACCACGTTCGCCTCGACCTCGAAGGTGTTGACCTCGAGCCCGTCCTTGTTGACGTAGCTCCGGGCCGTCAGCCGGCCGTGGACGACCACCGCGTCGCCCTTGCGGAGCGAGCGCCCGACGTTCTCTCCCAACTGTCGCCAGGCACTCACCGAGAACCACTGCGTCACACCGTCGCTCCATTCGCCGGTCGCCCGGTTGAGCTTGCGTGGGGTGCACGCCATCCGAAAGTTCGCCACCGAGACGTCACCGACGCTCCGCACGACAGGATCGGCGCCGACGTTGCCACGCAGGGTGATGGTCGCTTCGTTCATCGTTGTCTCCTCAGTGTTCGCGCCCGCCTGATGCGGGCCTCGGAGACAACCCTGCGCTCGACCGCCGACAGTTTCGGACGGCGTACGTCCGCCTGTGGACAACCCCGGATCGAACCGTCCTTGTGGACAGTGATCGGCCCGGCGTACGTCAGCGCAACGCCTTGGCCACCCCGTGCCGGAGCGCGCTGTAGGCCGCGAGCTCGGTCTCGATCGGATCGACGACGAGCTCACGCGAGACGTCGGCGACCGCCGTACGCAACCGAGCATCGGCCGCACGTGCCCGCCGCCGAGCGGTGCCGATCACCAGCAGATGACACCCGAACCACAGCACCAGGCCGAGCCCGACACCCCCGATGAACAGGACATACGGTAGCTCGACCCCGGCGACCGAAGGCGTCACCTCGCCGACCTGCGCGGCCCCGGAGAGAAGCAGCGCCACCGACCACACCAGCCCGACGCCCGCGACGATGATCAGCAGCCACTGGAGCATCTTGACCAGCCCGGTCCACATCGGCAGCCGTTCGGCGTTCAGGTCGACACCACCGACGGAGGCGTCGAGACGGTCGGCGAGGTCGTCCATCCGCGAGACCGATGCCCGCCGGATCGCGTCGCGCCACGGCGAGGCGAGGCCGGCGCCGGCCTCGTCGGCCAGCTGACGCACCTCGGTGTCGACTCGTGCCCGCTCGACGGCAGTGGTCTGCGGCAGCGAGGTCCTAGCGCGCCCGGCCAGCTGGGTCGCCTCCTCGCCGAGCGCCAGATGAAGCCGCCGCAACGGATCCGGCTTCAGCCGGGAGACCCAGGAGACCAGCGGCCAGCCCGTGGCCGCACGGGCCCGGGTGCGTACGGACCGCTCGACCGCGTCGACCACCGTCGGCACCCCGGCGGCCTCGGCGATGGCGTCCTCGAGCGCCTCCACCCGCGGCTTGGCGAGCGAGCGCGGCTTGGCGTCACCGGAGGCCTTGGCAAGCTTGACCGCAGCGGTCTTGATGTCGGCCGAGAGCCGCGACTTGTTGGCCCGCTTCGCCGCTGCCCGCTGAGCGATCTCCGTCTTGAGCTGCGGGATCCCCCAGCCGAGCTTGGCCGAGACCGGGATCACGGGGACGTTGCGCAGCCCGTCCTGATCGAGCAGGCGGCGTACGTCACCCAGCATCGCCTCACGGCGGTCCTCCGGAACGCGGTCGATGTGGTTGAGCACCACGACCATGATCTCGGAATGGGTCCGGAGCGGCTGCAGGTAGCGATCGTGGATCGCCGCGTCAGCGTACTTCTGCGGGTCGAGCACCCACACCAGCATGTCGGCGAGCTCGACCAGCCGGTCGACCTCGAGATGATGAGACACCTCGGTGGAGTCGTGGTCAGGCAGGTCCAGCAGCACCACGCCGTCGAGCTCGTGCCCCTCACGGCGAGTGTCGAGCATCGAGTCGCGGGTCGTCTGGTGGCGCTCGGGGATGCCCAGCCACTGGAGCAGTTCCTGAGCGCCCTCCGAACCCCACACGCAAGCAGTCGCCCACGACGTGGTGGGCCGACGGACCCCGACTGCGGAGAGCTCCAGCCCGGTCAGGGCGTTGAACGTGGAGGACTTGCCCGATCCGGTCGCTCCGGCGACTCCGACGACCGTGTGGTCGGCGGACAGCTTGAGCCGTCCCTGCGCCTTCTCGACCACGGTGCGCGCGTCCTCGACGATCCCGTCGTCGAGGCGCCCCGACGCTGCGGTGGTCGCAGAGTTGAGTCCGTCCAGTCGATCGCCGAGATCCCCACCTCGGCTGACCAGGTTCTTTGCACCTTCGAGCAGGCCGCTCAATGATCCCCCTTCAATCGCTGACAAGTCTCAGTCATCGCTGCGCTGGCTGGCGAAACGAGCGTCGCCTACCTTCCGCGCGGCGTGCCGCAACCGCTCCGGCGCGCCGTGGTCGATCTGCAGCGCGTCGACCTGACCGGTGTAGCGGGCACGCTCCTCGTCGACGAGGCCCACGATGCGTTCCTCCAGCGCCTTGCGCGCCCGGAACGCCAGCCCGCGCACGGCCTGGTCACCGAAGACCGCCTCCAGCAGCTTCTGGCCGATCAGGAGGGTGCCGCCGGCGATGCCCACCTCGGCACCGACGAGCGCCCCTCCGGTCGAGGCGAAGACGACCACCATCAGCGCGACGCCGAGGCCGTTGACCCCGTAGGAGAGGAACTTCGCGGTCGTACGCTTGTCCTGACCCTCGCTGCGCACCATGTCGAGCACGTCCTGCTGCCAGTTGCGCACCGCGCGCTCGGCCTTGGGACGCAGCGCACGCGAGGCCCGGCCGAGATCGGAGGGGCCGGCCGCAAGCAGCCCACGCCCTGCCGGACTCATCTGCCAGGCGGCCTCCGCGCTCTCGGCAGCAGCCTCGCACTGCTCCAGGATCAGCATCTCCAGACCGCCTTGCACGGCTGCGGTCACCCGCTCGGCCTGCTGCGGCTTGCCCTTGATCGAGCCGAGGATCTTGTCGCGGATCATCCCGACCCGGGTCTCCAGCGCCTTGAGGATCTCGCCGGTGCCGACGAACTCCTGCCAGCGCGCGAGCACCTCGCCACGCAGCAACGTCCCGTCAGCGGTCGCTTCCATGATCGACTTGAGCGCGTTGTCGTAGGCCATGTCCGCATCCGTACGCAGCCGCTGCGCGGCCTCGCCCTGACCGTCCGCGGTGTCGGCGATCGGGTGGACCTCCAGGGTCAGCGCCCGCACCGCACCGTCGAGCGTCTGGGTGACGACCTGGTGACGCGCGGTGGCGTCGTCGGCGAGCATGTCGAGCCAGGCACGCACCTCGGCGACGTGCTCGGCCGGCAGCAGCCCGTGCTCGGAGACCTCACCTTCGTGGACGATGAAGAGCGGCGAGTCCTTGAGCCCGCGCGAGGCGAGCATCCGGGCCAGATGGCCGGCGACGGTCTGGACGGCGTCGGGCGGGGTCCGGTCGAGCACCACCGCCACCGCGGTCGAGCGGTTGGCGGCAAGCTGGAGGAACTCCCAGGGCACCTGGTCGGCGTAGCGCGCGGCCGAGGTGACGAAGACCCACAGGTCTGCCGCGGCGAGCAGCTCAGCCGCGAGCACCCGGTTGGCCTCCTCGACGGAGTCCACGTCCGGCGCGTCCAGGACGGCGAGTCCGGGGTGGAGCCGGTCGCTGGCGACCAACTGCAGTGCATTGGGGTCGTTGGTCGGGTGCTGGACCCGCTCCAGCTCCGGCAGCAGCCGGTCCTGCCCGAACCAGCGGGCGTCGTCGGGGTGGTGCACCAGGACGGGCGAGCGGGTCGTCGGCCGCAGCAGCCCGGGCGTGGTCACCTTGGTCCCGACCAGCGAGTTCACCAGCGTCGACTTGCCGGCCCCTGTGGAGCCGCCGACGACGGCGAGCATCGGCGCGTCGATGGTCATCATCCGCGGGATCACGTAGTTCTCGAGCTGCTCCACCATGTTCTGCCGAGTGGCGCGCTGCTCCTCGGCGCCGGGCAGGTCCAGCGGCAGGGTGACCTCGGTCAGCGCCTGATGGAGCTGGACCAGCGCGGTCACCATGCGGTTGCTCTCGCCGCCGGACGACAGGAGCTCGGCCTTGGTGGCCTCGAACTCGGTCGTCGGCTGCTCGGCGAGCATCCCTGCGGTCAACGCCTCGTAGGCGGTCTGCTCGATCATCGCCCCGGTCTCCGGAGAGTTCTCCGGAGCGACGCCGTCGGGTGTCTGTTCCTCCGTCATCCGCTCATCACCTTTCCGTTCGGAAATGCGATGTGTGGACGTACCTCACTGATTCGGTCAACGTATGCCCTCCCCCGGGCGGCGAAGTCTGGCGGCGGGTTGCCGCGCAGGAATCGCCAGTGCAAGTATCCGAGCTCGATCGCAGCCTGCTGGTATTCACGCATCACCGCAACCCCTCGAGCGCCTCCGTGCGCCGCCGCGAACTTCCGCGCCTGCTCCCTGCGCCGAAGATCGACCACCCAGTCGATGTCGGTGTAGGGAATCAGTCCGCGCTGGGCGGCGTCGGTCAGCGACCGCGTCAGCACGATGCGCTCCGATTTTCGCCGCCAGACCGCGAAGATCACCATCGAGACGAACGCGGGGACCATCACCACGACGTACGCCAGCAGGAACCCGGCTCCGTCATAGAGCAGTGTCGAGCCGTTCCAGGTCCCGTGGGCGAGCACGCCGGCGGCGAAGCCCAGCAGCGGCGCCACGACCTTCAGCCAGCGCTTGCGAGTCACCACCGCGACGCCGATGCCGATGCCGATGAAGGCGGTGAAGAGCGGGTGGGCGAAGGGGCTGAACAGGCAGCGCATCACAAAGACGGCGGTGAACTCGCCGAGGTGTCCCGTGGAGCTGTCGCCCATGCCGGGCGTGCCGTTGTAGGTGCCGCCGAGGTAGAGGATGTTCTCGGTGAAGGCGAAGCCGATGCCGACCATGCCGGCGTAGACGATCCCGTCGAGCACACCGTCGAGAAGGTGGCGGCGCCAGACCAGCAGCACGAGGAGGAACAGCCCCTTGGCCGCCTCCTCGGTGACCGGCGCCACGATCGCGAGCTGCACCGGCTGGCTCCACCCGGCGACCAGCGCACCGACGCTCTGCACGATCAGCGCGGCCGCGACGGCGACGAAGGCGCCCCAGCCCAGGCCGAGGGCGAGCAGCGACTTCGGCTCGGGCTCGTAGCGATCGAGCCACAGGAAGGCATAGACCAGCGGAACCACCGGGATGGCTGCGAAGAGAACGCCCAGGATCGCACCGGTCGGGGCGAGGTGGTCGTCGACGACGCTGGTGCTCAGCAGCACGATCCCGAGCACCGGTAAAGAGGTCAGCACGACGAGCACGCCCACCACGATGGTGAACGTGCGGTTGCTTTTTGTCGGATCCTTCGGGATCGCCCCCATGCGCGCCAGACTATCGGGCGTGCGGACCGAACGCGCGACCAGACACCGGTCGAAACACCCCGCGACCCCGGTGGCCTGGTAACTCACGAGCGTCGACGTTCTGGCGCGGCGTACGATTCCGCCATGACGGAAAACGGCGCCCCCGCTCCTGCAGACGACCACACCGAGAGCCACGATCAGCCGGTTCCGGAGGCTTGGTCCACGTTCATGAGGGAGGGCTGGGACGATCGTGAGGTCGAGGTTCCCGAGCATCCGATCACGCCGTGGGCAGCCGCGCGCCGCGAGCGGCTCGCGGGCACCTTCCCGGGCGAGCGCCTGGTCGTCCCGGCCGGCACCTACAAGGTCCGCGCCAACGACACCGACTACCGGTTCCGCGCCGACACCGCTCACGTCCACCTGACCGGCAACCAGACCTCCGACGCCGTCGTCGTGATCGAGCCCGACGGCACCTCGGTGCTGTACGCACGTCCGCGCAGCGGCCGCGACTCCGACGAATTCTTCCGTGACCGTCAGTACGGCGCTCTCTGGGCCGGCGCGCGCCCCTCGGCCCGCGAGCTCTCCGACTCGCTGGGGATCGAGGTACGCCACGTCGACCAGCTCGAGTCCGAGCTCACCGGCAACACCCCGACCCGGGTCCTCCGTGGCGTCTCGGCCGACGTCGACAAGCTGGTCGCCCCGGCCGAGCGCTCGCGTGACGAGGAGTTCGCCAAGGCGCTCTCCGAGCTGCGCCTGATCAAGGACGAGTGGGAGCTCGGCGAGCTGCAGGAGGCCTGCGACATCACCGTGCGCGGCTTCACCGACGCAGTCAGCGAGTGGGACCAGGTGCTGAAGCACGGCGAGCGCTGGATCGAGGGCACCTTCTTCCGCCGCGCCCGCGCGGAGGGGAACGACCTCGGCTACGACTCGATCGTCGGCGGCGGTTCCCACGCCACCACGCTGCACTGGATCGACAACAACGGCCCGATCGTCCCCGGCGAGATGGTGCTGCTCGACATGGGTGTCGAGGGCCACAACCTCTACACCGCCGACATCACCCGCACGCTCCCCATCTCGGGGAAGTTCACGCCGCTGCAGCGCAACCTCTACGAGCTCGTCTACAAGGCCCAGCAGGCCGGCATCGAGGCCATCCGGCCGGGCGTCACCTTCCGGGCCGGCCACTTCGCCGCGATGGAGATCCTCGCTCACGGCCTCGATGATCTCGGGCTGCTCCCCGTCTCCGTCGACGAGGCGCTCTCCGAGGACAACAAGACCTACTCCCGCTGGACCCTCCACGGCGTCTCGCACATGCTCGGCCTCGACGTCCACGACTGCGCCTCCGCTTCGAAGGAGGCCTACATCGAGGGGCCGCTGCAGGAGGGCATGGTCCTCACGGTCGAGCCTGGCCTCTACTTCCAGAAGGAGGACAAGCTCGTCCCCGAGGAGCTGCGCGGCATCGGCATCCGCATCGAGGACGACATCGTCGTCACCAAGGACGGCTCGGTGAACATGTCCAAGGGCCTTCCGCGGACCGCCGACGACGTCGAGGCGTGGATGGGTCAGCACCTCTGAGAGGTGGGTGCCCCCGAATGCCTGTGACCGAAGCCGTACGCCGGCGGGCATCTCTCGCGGCCGTCGTGCTGCTCGTGCTGCCTCTGGCCGCGTGCAGCGCCGGTCGTGCTCCGACCTCGGGACCCGCCTCCTCCGCGGGTCCCGGGGCAGCGCCGTCCGCATCGGCCTCCGGGCCGGTGGCGGACGAGAACGTCTTCAAGGGGGCCGTGGTCGGGATCGACCCGGGGCACAACGGCGGCAACGCGGGCGCGCCCGAGGTGATCAACGAGCCGGTGTGGAACGGCCGCTCACAGAGCCCGTGCAACACCACCGGCACCGCGACCGACGACGGCTATCCGGAGACCGACTTCACCTGGGCGGTGGCCACGAAGCTCGCCGCCGACCTGCGGGCCTCGGGCGCGAAGGTCGTCATGACCCGGGAGAGCAACGACGGGGTCGGCCCATGCATCGACAAGCGGGCCAAGATCATCAACGACGCGAAGGCCGATGTCGCGATCGACATCCACGCCGACGGTGCGGCGGCGCGCGAACGCGGCTACTCGCTGCTGGTCCCGGTGCCCTCGGGCGCCAACGACGAGGTCGTCCAGCCCTCGCGACGCTACGCCCGGATGCTGCGCACCGAGATGCGCAAGACCGGGATGCCGTTGGCCTCCTACCTCGGCGAGGGCGGGTTCGTGGAGCGCGACGACCTCGCCGGTCTCAACCTCACCACGGTGCCGCAGGTGCTGCTCGAGACGGGCAACATGCGCAACGCCCAGGACGCGCGTCTGCTGAAGTCCGACCGGTTCCAGGCGAGGGTGGCCGCCGCCATCAAACGGGCGATGGCGGCGTACCTCCGCTCACGCTGAGCTCAGCCCATCTCGGGCAGGCTCAGAGCTTTCTCCACTCGACCGGCTCGAGATTGTACTCCTCCGCGATCGGGCCCCACGCCTTGGCGGCGGCCTTCTTCGAGTCGTGGCTGGCCAGGCTCAGCTTGTTCGCCTTCGCCAGCTTGCCCTTGCCGCCGACACACTTGCCGTCGGCGTTGACCCTGCGCTTCTCGCCCCAGGCCGCGAAGGCGAGGTCGGCGTTCTCCGAGGTCCGCCACGCGGCCTCGAGGTTCTTGACGAGCTTCCTCGAGCCAGGGAGGACAGCGGTGTCGATCTTGGCGACCTTCGTCGCCAGCGTCTTGCGGGACGCCGCAGCGTCCTCGAAGGTCTTGATCGCCTCGTCGATGTTCTCGCACGCCTGCAGGTCGGCCTGGGCGGCGCCGATGGCCGCCTTGTCCTTGGCCGACGCCTTGATGAGCTCGTCGATCTTCCCGGCCTCGGCGGCGGGACCGCTCTCAGCCGTGGTGGCGTCCTGGGCCGTGCTGGTCTTCGCGTTGGCGTCGCCGTCGTTGACCAGGCCGATGACGAACGCGATGATCGCGACCACGACGGCCACCACGAGGACGATCAGGCCCCAGCGCTTCAGGTCGAAACCGCCGGACCCCTTGCCCTGACGCTGCGGCTCGTAGCGGGCGTCGTAGGCGTTGCCGTAGGGGTCGTAGCCCTGCGGCGCCATCGGCGGCGGCGCCGGGGTGCTGGGCCCGCCGGCGGCCGGCGGCTGGCCCACGAGGGTGGCGTCGGCGTAGACGTTCTGGGCGTAGGGGTCGTCGTACGGTTGGCCGAACGGCTCCTCGGCCCGGTCCTGCGGCTGCCCGAAGGACTGGTCGTAGCCCTGGTCGTACCCCTGGTCATAGGCCGGCTCATAGGGCTGGTCGTAGCCCTGGGACCACTGGCTCTGGTCCGGCTCCAGCTGCGGCGCGAGGGGGGCGTAGGCGGGGTCACCGTACGCCGCGGGCTGCGGAGCCTGGCCCGCCTGGTCGTCCTCGTAGCGTGCCTCGGGTGCCGGAGCGTCGAACTGCTTCGGCGGCGCGAACTGCTCGAACTCGTCGCGCGGACGGGTGCCGCCAGGAGCGTCGTCGGCGGCGTCGAACCGCGGGCTCATCGCGACCTGGGTCTCGTCCGGACGGGGCGGCTCGGGCTGGCGACGCTCGACCGGCGGCATCGCCTCGTGGGTCACCTCAGAGGCCGGGCCACCCAACTGCGGCGCAGGCTCGACGAAGGTCGGGTGCTCCGCGCTCTGCTGGTGCGCCACGGCCGGACGAGCGGGCAGCGGAGGCATGGCCATCGGCTCTGGGCTCTGCGGCTGGGGCTCCGGCACCTGCTGAGCCGGCATCTGGCGCTCGGGCATCTGGCGCTCGGGCATCTGGCGCTCGGGCATCTGGCGCTCGGGCATCGCCTGCTCAGGCACAGGCCGCTCGGCCACAGGCTCGTCCACCGGCGACGGTGCGGCTGCCTGCGGCGCCGGCTCCTCCGGGGTCGGCTCGGGCTCGTCCGCGGCGCGCTTGCGCTTCGGCAGGAAGAGCGACTGCGACTGGGTGGCGAGCTCCGGCTCGAACTTCGGCGTGCGCGCCGCCAGCCCGAAGAGGCTGCCACTGTCCGTACCTGACGGCGGCGGCGCCATGCCGCCGCCGAACGCGGGCTGCTCACCGCTGGGCGCGGTCATGTTCAGCTGGGGCGCCATCGAGGCCCCCGGCGTACGCCTGACCTGCCCGAGCGGCAGCGGGGCCGGCTCAGCGTCGGCCTCAGGCGCGGGCGTAGCGGCTTCCTGGCCACGCCTCGGCAACGACAGACCACCCTGCTCAGGACCGGCACCCCGCTGCGGCAGTCGCGGCGGGGCGACCGGCTCCGGTGCACCCTGCGACGGCGGCTGATGAGCGCTTCTGACGGGGGTCCCACAACCTGTGCAGAAGCGCATACCGGTGACGGCTGCACCGCACGAGGTGCACATGGACTCCATAGTCATGTCCGGGGACCTTACCGATGATCCGGTCCAGTCTCGAACCCTCGTGGTCCGACAACTGGACACCTACGTCGACAGTGTGGGGACAGTGCGCCCAAATACCCCCCACACCTTGGTAACACTCCGGTCAGTGTTTCGGATTGCGATGCACACATGCGATACGGGGACCAGTAAGATCGGGTGCGGCCTGCGCAAACCCACCTCGGACGGGGTGCTCTCGCGGGCCACGCCTCCGTAGCTCAGCTGGATAGAGCATCGGCCTTCTAATCCGACGGTCACAGGTTCGAATCCTGTCGGGGGCGCCACAATAAACCCGTGTGGGTAAAATCATGCGCCCGCGCGTGTTTCCGCTTCAGCGGCGTCGACGATGACCGGCCGCCCGGCGTACGCAGTCCTGAAGAACGGCAGGGTCCGGTGCACCATCGGACCGATGAGCAGCGCCTCCGCGACAGTGCCGATGCCGACGATTCCGCCGAGGAGCCAGCCGATCGCCAGGACGGTCACCTCGACACCGACCCTGCAGAGCCAGACCGGGGCGCCGGTGCGCTGATGCAGGCCGGTCATCAGGCCGTCCCGCGGGCCCGGGCCGAGACCGGGGGCGATGTAGATGCCGGTGGCCGCCGCGAGGAGCAGCAGGCCGGCGACAAAGAGCGCGACCTCCCAGAGCAGACCGGTGGGCTCGGGGATGAGATAGAGGCCGACCTCGGCCGACGTACCCACGAGCAAGACGTTGAGCACGGTTCCGACGCCCGGCTTCTGGCGCAGCGGGATCCAGACGAGCAGCACCACCAGCCCGATCAAGTTTGTCATCATCCCGAAGGAGATCCCGGTGAGCTCCACGAGCCCGGAGGCCAGGGTGTTCCACGGAGCGAGCCCGAGAGCGGCGCGGACGAGCATGGCGACTGCGATGCCATAGAGGAAGAGTCCAGTTATCAACCAGGAGAGCGACTTCACAGAGAGATCCTTCACGATTGCAAAGCCAATCACGGGTCCAATCAAAGGTAAAGGAGCCAATTGGCGTAAGGTGGCCTCATGCCTCGCGGAAGAATCGGTGCCACAGCCCTCGCTGGCCTGCTCGGTCAGTGGCAGGGGGACGGCCCGGCGTATGAGAGCCTCGCCGAGCGGATCCAGCTGCTGTTGATCGACGGGCGGCTCTCCGCCGACGTGCGGCTGCCGTCCGAGCGCGAGCTCTCCGAGCGGCTGATGCTGAGCCGCACGACGATCACCGCCGCCTACCGTCGGCTGCGAGAGCGCGGCTACGCACTGAGCGTCCAGGGCTCGGGCACCACGACGAAGCTTCCGCCCACCGCTCCCGACTCCTTCACCGAGGGCGGCGAGATCGACCTGGTCAGGGCCACCCTGCCCGCCACCCGGCGTCTCCCGGAGGCCGCCGTCGAGGCGACCCGCCGGCTGGCCGATCACATGGCCGGACCCGGCTACACACTGTGGGGCATCGAGGAGCTCCGCGCTGAGATCGCGGCGCGCTACACCGTGCGCGGCCTGCCGACCGATCCCGACCAGATCATGGTGACCACCGGCGGCCAGAGCGCGATCGCCCTGCTCGCCCGCACCGTGATCAGCCGCGGCGACCGGGCCTACGCCGAGAGCCCGTCCTACCCCAACGCGTACGACGCCCTGAGCCTCGCCGGAGCCCGGATCATCACGAGCCCGGTGACCACCGACGCCGGTTGGGACATGCCCGCGATGGAGGCAGCCATCGCCCGAACCACCCCCGTGATGGCGTACGTCATGCCCGACTTCCACAACCCGACGTCTCGCTCGATGTCGATCGAGGACCGGCTGCGCCTGCTGCACGCTGCCGCAAAGGTCGACACCCTCGTCGTGGTCGACGACACCACCGCCGAGCTGGACATCGACCGGAGCCAGACCTTCCCGCCGCTGGCGGCGATGGCGGACGAGCACCAGGCCCGGGTCGTCCACATCGGCTCGGCGAGCAAGATGCTGTGGGGTGGGCTGCGGATCGGCTGGATCCGGGCCGACCCGGTGCTGCTGACCCAGATCGCCAGCGGGCGCTCCGCCACCGACCTGGGCACCCCGATCTGGGAGCAGCTGGTCACCACCATCCTGTTCCAGCATCTCCCCGAGATCCTCGAGGAGCGGGCCGCGCAGCTCGCCGCCGGCCGGGCCGCGCTCTACCACGCGATGCGCCAGCACCTCCCCGACTGGGAGCTGCCGCCGCGTCTCGACGGCGGGCTCTCCGCCTGGGTGGGTCTCCCCGCCCCGGTGAGCTCGCAGCTCACCCTCGCCGCCCGGCCGCACGGGCTGCTCGTCACCGCCGGTCCCCGGTTCGGGGTCGACGGGGCGTACGAGCGTCACCTGCGGCTGGCGATCACGCCCCGTCCCGAGCTCGTCCGCCGCGGGGTCGAGATCCTCGCCGAGGTCTGGCCTCGCGCCGCCTCCGCCCCCGCGCTGACCCTCACCACCGCCGAGGCCGTGGTCTGACCACCCCTCAGCCGCGCGCCAGAGCGTCCAGCGCCCACAGCCCGAGGCCCTCGAAGCGTGCCGACTCGTAGCTCGGCACGTCCCCGCTGGTCGCGTCCAGGAGCCGGCGCGTCGTGATGTGCGAGGCGCCGCGGGCAAGGCCGGCTCTGGCGAGCTCGGCGGCCGTGAGCGTCGGGGGCGGGCCCTCGCGGCGCTGCCGCGCCCGTCGCCGCTCGTAGTCGAGCTCGTCGACGGCGATGGTCCGGATGATCGACTCGGCGCTCCCCAGGCTGCGGGTGTCCCTCAGCGCGCGGGCGAGCGGAAAGTCCTGAAGGTCCAGATCCTCGACGAACCACACCGCGGCGCTCTCCTCGGTCACCGGAACCGGCGCGTGCCCCCGCCTCATCTCCACGGCACCCCGCAGACCGTACGCAGCGGCCGCCGCCAGCGTCGTCGCCTCCGTCGGGTGCCAGCTGAGCGGATCGCGGAGTCTGTTCACATCCGCTGCCACGAGCTCTCCCGCACGCTTCCCGCCGACGTCGCGCAGGATCGCCGTCACCTGCTCCGTCGACAGCTCCCCGTCCACACCGGGCCCAAGCACCGCCAGCCGGACCGGAAGATCCACGTCGAGGGCCGCGGCCAGCGTCAGCGAGTCGGCCAACGGGCTCAGCAGTCCGGCCTCGTCGCCCCGAGCAACGACGTCTCCGCCGACATCGACAACGGTGAGAGCATCCACACCCAGGGCTCGGGCGAAGTGGGTGAGCTGTCGTCCCAGCCCGATCGCCCCTCCCGCGAAGTCGTGCAGCACCAGACGCGCATCGACGTCACCGGCCAATCGCGGCAAGACGGACCGACCAGCGGGAAGCGTGTCCGCCGAGGTCGATATCTCGGCACGTACGCCATCGATCATGCGGAGTCCGATGAAGTCACCCCTCGACCGCGGCCCCGGCACCGGGTCGATCCGAAGCCGCTCCCAAGCACAGGTCGAGACGAGAGCCCTACCCTCTGCGTCGGGCTCGAGAACCCCACGCGCCAAGAGCGCACCGAGGGCATCACCCCCACCACCGGACGCAACGTAGAGAGTGCTCACGCTGTCGATTGTGGCCGCTGAGAATCGATGGCGCCACCGTCGTAGCTCACTCAGCGGTCCTAGATGCTACGCAGCACGGTCGTAGTCGAGAAGTATGTCGCGCAGCATGAACTCTGCCCGGGACAGTGGTGGTGGGTCCGGTGTCCAGGTGTCGGGCGGTGGGCTGACGTAGGTGTGTCCGGTGGGTGTGATGGTGATGATGCTGCCGTCCGGTCCTGGTCTGGCCTGCCAGCCGAGGGCTTCCTTGGCTTGATTGCATCTCTCGCAGAGCCCTTGGAGGTTCGCGGCGCTGGTGGTGCCGCCGTCTGTGTGGCGTTGGGCGTGGTCGACGTTGCGGATCGGTGCGTCGCAGCCGTTGGTGCGGCAGATCCCGCCCTCGCGGGTCGCGATGAACTCGGCCAGGCCATCGGGTGCTTTGCGGGAGCGCGACTCCATCGCGACCAGGTTCCCCGCAGGGTCGGCGAACAGACGACGGACGAAGACCTCGGCATCAGCGAGCGACTCACACGCCCAAGTCGCGGGGACGGGGCCGTAGCCCTCGACCATCGCCGGCTGGTCGGCGTCGTTGGCGAGAGAGCCAGCGGTCATCACGATCTTGACCTCGATCCGAGGCTTCGCGTCGACCTCCTCACGTCCGGTGACGCGGTCGACCAGGGTGTCGGCCATGACCTGACCGCGCGTCCGCTCATCACCGGCCGCCTGGGCGGCCTTAGCGGCCTGGTCCAGCGCAGCGAACACGGCGACCCCGTCCTTGACCGGCAACAAGGCACCGAGCCAGGTCATCGTTTCCGGAGCCGGCCGCACGCTGACCCGACGATCCTTCTCCGCATTCGCGGCACGAGCCACGACGGATTCCTGATCCAA
>NZ_JBEXSD010000093.1:0-15036 GCF_040613495.1 Nocardioides sp. NPDC006273
GTCCTTGCCGTACTCGGCGACGGTCGCCAGCAGGAACGCCATCCCCGGCGTCGACGTCGCCGCACCTGGGGCGACGAAGAGATCCTTGTACGCAGGCTCGGCCAGGTCGTCGAGCGACTCCGGCGGCGTCAGTTTCTTCGCCGCGAACCACTCGGTGTCGATGTTGACGCACACGCTGCCGTTGTCGACCGGGGTGAGGAAGTGCTCCTCGTCGCCCGGGAGGTTGAACTCCTCGACCCCGGCCGGGATCGTCTCGGGCGTATAGGCCTCGAGCGCCCCCTGGTCGATCGCGCGGCTGGCGAAGGTGTTGTCCACGCCGAAGACCGCGTCGCCGTCGGGGTTACCGGTGTCCAAGGCGATCTTGGTGGTCATCTCGCCGCCGTCGCCGGCGTGCCGGATCTCGGCGGTGTAGCCGGTCTTCTCGGTGAACTCGGCCAGTACCTCCTTCGGCAGCGTGAAGCTGTCGTGGGTCAGCAGCACGACCGACTTGTCGTCGGAGCCGCTGGACGGCTTGGCGTCGGGCTCGTCGGACGCGCCCCCGCACGCGGACAGGAGGAGCGCCGAGATAGCGGTGGCAGCGATGGCAGGCGTACGCATGCGCATTTCTGACTCCCTTCGCCGGTGTCAACCGGAGCAGGTTCGGAGGGTCTGCGGCGCTGTTCGCCGCACTCTCAGGCCTCGCGGCCTCCCCTGTCTGTACCCACGAACACTACAGGTGGTCGAGCTTGTCGAGACCACCGCCCGTGTCACACTCCCCCCATGACCGACGTCGCCATCTCCTCCTTCGACGACCTCTCCCCCAAGACCGCGTACGCCCTGTGGCAGCTGCGCCAGCAGGTGTTCGTCGTCGAGCAGGACTGCCCGTACCTCGACCTGGACGGCCGCGACCTCGAGCCTGCGACGCGTCATGTGCTCATGAGCGACGGTGACCAGCTCGCCGGCACCGCCCGCATCCTGGACGACGGCGACGTGTGGCGCATCGGCCGAGTCGTCCTCTCCCCCGCCCACCGCAGCAAGGGCCTGGCCGACGTGCTCATGAAGGCCGCCATCGAGGCGGTCACCGACCGCGACATCGTCCTGGACGCTCAGTCGCCGCTGGCCGGCTGGTACGCCAAGCTCGGCTTCGTGAAGGACGGCGAGGAGTTCCTGGAGGACGGCATCCCGCACACCCCGATGCGGCTCAGGCGATAGCGGCGAAGAGCACGCTCGCCTCGGTCTCCTCGCGGGTCGCCTGACCGCGGGCAACCAGCAGTTCGAGGTGAGCCTTGGTCTCCATGACCGCGAGGCCGGCGTTGAAGTAGTCGAGCTCAGCGAAGGCGCGCTCGTGGCGGGTCCAGCCGAGGTCGTTGGCCACCTCCAGCGCCGAGCGCCGCCCGGCCTGCAGGGACGCCAGTGACTGGGCGAGCCGCGACTCGTGATGGGCCAGGAGCTCGTCGACACGGGTGTGCGACGACGAGGCGACCGGACCGTGGGCCGGGAGAAGCTGCAGGTCGGGCATGGACCTGACCTTGGTCAGCGACGCCATGAAGTCGCCCAGCGGGTCGACGACGGGCACCGGCTCGAAGCCGATCGACGGTGTGATCGTGGGCAGCACGTGGTCACCGGCGAACAGGACCGAGCCGGCCAGGTCCGCGTAGACGTAGTGGCCCTGGGTGTGCCCAGGGGTGTGCACGGCATCGACGTCCCTGCCGGCAACGGACAGGCGTACGTCGCCGTCGAGCCACTGGTCGGGCATCCGCCAGTGCGACAGGTCGGGCGCGGGCGGCGGGTTGGCAGCCCACTTCGCAGCCAGATCGTGGGCACCCGCGTAGGCCAGCAGCCGGTCGGTCGAGACCCAGCCGTCGAGATCGCCGTTGGTGAGCTCCAGAGTGGGCCGGTCACCGGCGCCGAGGAGCACGTCCGCGCCGAACTCCGCGCCCAGGACCGAGGCGAGCGTGTAGTGGTCACGGTGCACGTGGGTGACCAGGAACCGCCGGATGTCACCGAACTCGAAGCCGAGCTTCTTCAACCCAGCCGAGAGCGCAGAACGCCCCTCGGTGATCGCCCAGCCACCGTCGACGAGCGAGAGCCCGTCGTCACCTTCGAGGACATAGATGTTGACCGCCTTGAGCCCGTCCATCGGCAACGGGAGCGGGATCCGATGTACGCCGTCGGCGACCGTCCACGCGCCCGGAGCCGACCAGTGCTCCCCCGAGTCAGGCGAGATGGCGGTTGCTGTCGACTGACTCATCGGCTGATCGGTCTCCTTCGGGTCGACCTCTCCAGAGCCAGAGCAGACCCAGGATCGGCAACAGGGCAGGAACGAAACCGTATCCGCTCCCGAACCTCGACCATACCGATGCGTCCGGGAACCAGGACGGGACCGCCAGCGAGAGCGCCCCGACGACGACGACCCCGGCCAGCTCGATCCACAGCATGATCTTCGCGAACCCGGCCGAGCCGTTGGCCGCTCGGCGGATCGCGAACCAACCCGCGACGTAGGTCGCCGCGGCGACCACCGAGAGCGTGTAGGCGATCGGGGCCTCGTCGAACCGGGTGAAGATCTGCACCAGTGACCGGGCACCTGCGGCGAGCGCGAAGATCGCGTAAACGGTGAGCAGCACCAGGTGCGGACCGGAACGGGTCTTGGCGGTCGACGTCGTGCTCACCGAACCATCATGACGCGTACGGCCACGACCCCGGTCGCCAGGGCCGCCGCCGCGATCACCCCGGAGGACCACGTCGAGCGGTCCTCGCGCATCGTTTGCAGCGCCAGCGGCATCAGGCAGACCAGCGCCCCGAGATAGCCGAGAAAGGTCGACAGGGACTCCGGCTTGCGGCCGGCAGACCAGGCCGCCAGCCCGCCCACCGCGAGCACGACCGCCAGGATCTCGAGCATCCACGCCACCTGGTCGAGCCACTTCGGCCGGGGCGCCCTCAGCACCACGCCGAGAGCGGCCGCGATCGTGACGAACGCGGCATACCCGGCCACGATAAATCCGATCAGAGTCACGGCATCCACATGCCAATATTCTCCGATGACCTCCACATCGCCCGATCCGGGGCTCGTCGCCCGCCTCCGCGCCGCGGGCTGCGTCTTCGCCGAGGACGAGGCAGCCCTGCTCGAGGGCGAACCGGTCTCAGCGCAGGACCGAGAAGCGATGGTCGTACGCCGCCTCGCCGGCGAGCCGCTGGAGCTGATCCTGGGGTGGGCCGAGTTCGACGGCCTGCGGATAAAGGTGGCCCCAGGAGTATTCGTCCCCCGCCAACGCTCAAAGCTGTTGGTCAACCTGGCGTCGTGTGCTGCCAAACGTGCGCTCCAGCGCACCCCTGGCAGCACACCCCGGGTTGTGGATGTTGGGTGCGGCACCGGAGCACTGGGCGCCGCGATCGCGGCGCGCGTCCCGGCCGCGGAAGTCTGGGCCACGGACATCGATCCGGCGGCGGTCGAGTGCGCTCGGAGGAATCTTGCTCCGGACGGGGGTCTCGACAAGCTCGACCACCGGAGCCCCCGGGTTCTGCTCGGGGACCTCTTCGACCCGCTGCCCCGCGACCTGGTCTTCGACGTGATCGTGGCCAACGCTCCGTACGTCCCGAGCGACCAGATCCAGAACATGCCGCCGGAGGCACGCGACCACGAGCACCATGTGGCACTCGACGGCGGGGCGGACGGGCTCGACATCCAGCGCCGCGTGATCGAGCAGGCGCCGAAGCATCTCGCGCCCGGCGGCGTACTCATCATCGAGACCGGCTTCGAGCAGGCCCCGGTGACCGCCGATCTCATGCGGGCGCATGGGCTCGTCGCGGAGATCCACCACGACGAGGACCTCTACGCGACGGCCGTGACGGGCCTGAAAAGCGAGGCGTCCCTCTGATTGCACACCACCCCCGCGGTGTGCATTCAGAGGGACCGCCACCGGGCTGATGAATCCCCCCGGATCAACCACCAGCCTTGGTGCGTGAGGTCGTCCACCCCCCACCGGTGGACGACCTTCACGCCGATGAAACGGGCCACCGGCGGATTCATGACGCGGGTCGGGAAGAATTTTTCCGAGAATCCCGTCAGACTTCCGATATGCAGGCATACGGTCTGGCCCACCTGGTGCCGTTGTCCCTGCTCACAGCCGGGATCGTGGCTGTCGTCTGGCTGGGCGGACGACAGCGAGCCGACGCGAAGCCGTCGAGATTCTCGCGAGGATTCGCGCTCGCGATCCCACTCACGACCATCCCGCTGCAGGCCCACGAATGGGTCACCGACTTCGACCTCTTCATCGATCTGCCGATCCACCTGTGCGACCTGGCGTGGATGGCGGCCGCGGTCGCGCTGTGGACCCACCACGCCTATCCGACCGCGCTGACCTGCTTCTGGGGTCTCACGCTGACCACGCAAGGTGTCTTCACCCCGGACGTGATGGACTTCCCGGACGTCAGCTACTTCACCTTCTGGGGCCAGCACCTGGTGATCGTGCTCGCCGCGGTCTACCTGGTCTTCGGGCTCAAGCTGCTCCCGCGGTGGCGCGACTACGGCTGGGCGGTCGCGACGACAGCGGCATGGGCCGCCGCGGCGTACGTCCTCAATCTCGTCATCGACGCCAACTACGGCTACCTACGCCACAAGCCGGAGTCGGCCTCGATGCTCGACCTGCTCGGTCCGTGGCCGGTCTACATCCTCAACGAGATCCTGCTCGTCGCGGGGATCTGGGCGTTGATCACGCTCGGCCTGAGGACGTGGGCGCGTCAGGACGGGTCGACGAGGACACCGGTGCGCTCGTAGTCGGCGAGCGCGGCGGCGTACGGCGTCAGGTCGATGCCCTTCTCAGCCACCCACGCGTCGTCGTAGTAGGAGGAGCGGTAGCGCTCGCCGGAGTCGCACAGCAACGAGACGACGCTGCCTTCCTCGCCGGCGTCCACCATCTCGCGTACGACCCCCAGCGATGCCCACACGTTGGTGCCCGTCGAGGGGCCGACCGAGCGGCCCATCCGGACCGAGAGCCAGCGCATCGTCGCGATCGACGCGGCGTCGGGGACCTGGACCATGTCGTCGACGACACCGCCGACGAAGGACGGCTCGACCCGGGGGCGCCCGATCCCCTCGATCCGCGACGGCATCCCGGTGGCGTAGTCGGAGGTGTCCGTCTCCCAACCGCCGTAGAAGGCGGAGTTCTCCGGGTCGGCGACCATCAGCTTGGTGCAGTGGCGCCGGTAGTGGAGGTAGCGGCCGATCGTCGCCGAGGTGCCGCCGGTGCCTGCGGAGACGACGATCCAGGTCGGCACCGGGTGTCGCTCCTGGGACATCTGGTCGAAGATCGACTCGGCGATGTTGTTGTTGCCGCGCCAGTCGGTGGCGCGCTCGGCGTAGGTGAACTGGTCCATGTAGTGGCCGTCGCACTCGCCGGCGAGTCGCTCGGCCTCCGCGTACATGTCGGGGGCCTTGTCGACGAAATGGCAGCGGCCGCCGTGCCACTCGATCAGGCGCACTTTCTCCGCCGAGGTCGAGCGCGGCATCACCGCGACGAACGGCAGCCCGAGCAGGCCGGCGAAGTAGGCCTCGGAGACCGCGGTGGATCCCGAGGATGCCTCCACGACCGTCGAGCCCTCGTGGAGCCAGCCGTTGCAGATCGCGTAGAGGAACAGCGACCTGGCGAGGCGGTGCTTCAGCGAGCCCGTGGGGTGGACGGACTCGTCCTTCAGATAGAGGTCGACCCCGCCGCTCGCACCGTCTCGAACCGGCAGCGGGACGACGTGCAGGTGGGTGTCGGCCGAGCGCTGAGCGTCGGCCTCGACGCGGCGTACGGCTTCGTCGATCCAGGCGCGGTGGGAGTCAGAGAGGCGAGGCACCGCCCGAGCGTAACTCCACCCTGGTCCACCGCCGACATGTGCCGTGGGCCACAATGAAAGACCTGATCACGATCGGGTCCGGCAGTGAAGTTGCCCACAAGTTAGACCGATCTAAGGACCCCGATTAACCATTGCGGCCTCAAAAGCGAGACAAAAGACCTGTGGACGAACCTCTTGACGTAGTGCTGATCGGCGGCGGCATCATGAGCGCCACCCTGGGCGTGCTCCTCCAGGAGCTGGAGCCCAGCTGGTCCATCAAGATGATCGAGCGGCTCGACTCGCTCGCCGTGGAGTCGTCCGGCCCATGGAACAACGCCGGCACCGGTCACTCCGCCCTGTGCGAGCTCAACTACAGCCCGCAGCGGCCCGATGGTTCGGTCGACATCTCCAAGGCCGTCGGCGTCAACGAGCAGTTCCAGCTCTCCCGGCAGCTGTGGTCCTTCCTGGTCGAGAGTGGCCGCATCCCGGACCCGGACAAGTTCATCCACACCGTCCCGCACATGTCCTTCGTGTGGGGTGCGGACAACGTCGAATACCTGCGCAAGCGCTACGAGGCGCTCAAGGACCACGCGCTCTTCCCCGGGATGGAGTTCTCCACCGACCCCGAGGTCATCCGGGGCTGGGCCCCGCTGCTGCTCGAGGGCCGCTCGGCCAAGTCGCTCGCCGAGGAGCCCGTCGCGGCCACCTGGACCAACGCCGGCACCGACGTCGACTTCGGCTCGCTCACCTCGATCCTGACCCGCACCCTCGTGGACAAGGGCGCCGACCTGGAGACCGGCTCCGAGGTCACCGGCCTGCACCAGACCATGGACGGCTTCTGGCACATCTACGGCCGCAACGAGTCCGGGAAGTACCACCTGCGCTCGCGGTTCGTCTTCGTCGGCGCGGGTGGCTACGCCCTGCCGCTGCTGCAGAAGGCCTCGATCCCGGAGATCCGCGGCTTCGGCGGTTTCCCGGTCTCCGGTGAGTTCCTGCGCACCTCCAAGCCCGAGCTCGTCGCCCAGCACCGCGCCAAGGCCTACGGCAAAGCTGCCGTCGGCGCCCCGCCGATGTCGGTGCCCCACCTCGACACCCGTCACGTCGAGGGCAAGACCCACCTGATGTTCGGTCCGTACGCCGGGTGGAGCCCGCGCTTCCTCAAGTCCGGTTCGCTCACCGACCTGTTCCTCTCGGTCCGCCCCCACAACCTGGTGCCGATGCTGCGCGCCGGGCTGACCAACATGGACCTCACCGTCTACCTGGTCAAGGAGCTGCTGCGCTCGCCGAGCAAGAAGTTCGACGACCTGCAGGACTTCTTCCCCGCCGCCGACCGCAAGGACTGGGAGCGAATCATCGCCGGCCAGCGGGTGCAGGTCATCCGCCCCGACGGTGTGCTCCAGTTCGGCACCGAGGTCATCACTGCCGAGGACGGCACCATCGCCGGCCTTCTCGGCGCCTCCCCCGGCGCCTCGACCGCCCCTGGGATCATGGTCAACGTCCTGCGCCGCTGCTTCCCCGCCCGCTGGGACTCCTGGCAGCCCCAGCTCAAGACGATGATCCCGGCCACCGGCCCCGAGCTGAGCGCCAACCCCGAGCTCGCCGCCGAGACCTTCGAGCGTACGGACCGCCAGCTCAACCTCGGCTGACCCCCCGCCCTGCCGAAGGGTCAGCCCCGTCGGCCGAGACGTCACTTAGGTCGGCCGAGTTGGCAACCCAATGCCCACTCGAGCGACGGGAGTGACGCTTCGACCGACGGGAGTGACGTCTCGGCCGACGCGGGTGACTACTCGGGAGTGAGATGGGCGGCTACGGCGGCGGCCTGGTTCCGGATCTCGGGGATGGCGGTGGCCTCGTAGAGCGCGCCCTTGCAGGGCGGGCCGACGGTCAGAAGACCAGGTACGACCCGGCCGTCCGCCCCGATGACGTTGCCGTCCTCGGTGACGTCGATGCCGAGACGGAGGGGGTCGGGGGCGATCAGGCCGCGCTTCTGGAGCGCGAGCAGGAGGGGGTTGTCGGTGCGGGTGATGTCGGGTGAGGGACCGGTGCAGTTGATCGCCGCGGTCACCTCGTGGTCGCCGTCGGCCAGGGAGACGACCGGCCGTTCGGCGGCGTCCGTCCGGCAGCCGAGCACTCCACCGCCGAGGATCTTCAGACGTCCCTCGGCCTGATAGGCCTTCAGGAGGGCGGCGATGCGCGGGGCCATGCGGTGGCGGCGTACCTCCCACTCGCGGGCGTAGAGATCGCGGAAGCGGCGGCGCTCCACCTCGGGCAGGCGGCGCCAGATCGACTGGGTCGGGCCGCGGAGACCGTCGATGACGGCACGCCAGTCGACGCCGAGGACGGTCGCGTGCTCGATCTGCTCGCGTACGAGCGCGGCGACGCCGTCGGCGGTCAGCGGGCCGTCGGGGACCGGGGTCACCCAGGAGGTGAACTGGTCGTCGACATGGGGGCTCGGCACCAGGCCGTGGCGACTCACCATGATCACCCGGCGGGCCGGGGAGTCGTCGAGAAGCGTGACCGTCGTGTCGATGGCGGTGAGGCCGGTGCCGACGACGAGGACGGTCGCATCCTCCGGCAGGCCACTGATCCGGGCCACGTCCCACGGGTCCGAGAGGTTCCACGACGCCTCAGGCAGTCCGGCCAGCGGCTGGGGCGGCGGGTTGCCATAGGCGAGCACGACGGCATCCGCTGCATGGCCCCCGTCGTCGCTGGTCAGCACCCGAAATCCCGGACCGATCGGCGCGACGTCGAGCACCGTCTCGCCGACCGTCTCCAGCGTCCCCGGACCGGCCTCGGCGGCCTGAGCGAGCCGGTCGCGCAGATAGCGCGAGTAGTCGCGACGGGGCAGGAAGTCGGTCGGGCCGAGCTCGACGCCGGCCGCTGCAGCCCAGTCGAGCAGGTCGTCACGATCGTCGGGGAAACCCGACATGTTGTTGGCCCGGACGTTGAGGAGATGACGGCCGTCGGTCGTCGAGTAGGCGACCCCGTACCCGGCCTCGCCTCGGGACTCGAACAGCGTGACCGATGCGCCCCGGCGGAGCAGGTTGATCGCGGTCAGCGTGCCGCTCGCTCCTCCTCCGACGATCGCCACCGCGAGGCTGGAGGTCGATTCGGGAGGCGCGGCGTCTGTCGTCACCCAGACACCCTATCCGCGCTGATCCCGGCTTGTACTGCGGGCGACCTAGACCGCAAATAAGTATTTGCAAACAAACATTTGCGATCTATCGTGGAGCGATGAACGAGCCGACGATCATCCCCAGCCTGGACCAGCTGAAGGCCCTCACCCATCCCGCCCGAACTCGCATGCTCGGCATCCTGCGCGTCAACGGTCCAGCGACGGCGACGATGTTGGCGGCCCGGCTCGGCATCAACAGCGGCGCGACCTCCTACCACCTCCGGCAGCTGGCCCAGCACGGGTTCATCGTCGACGACGAGGAACGCGGCAACGGGCGAGAGCGCTGGTGGACGGCGGCCCATCGGATGACCCAGACCGATGGCGACCAGCTCCCCGACAACGAGGACGCACGAGAGGCGTACGACGCCTACCTGCAGGTCGTGGTCTCCAACTACGCGGAGATCATTCAGCGTTCGGTCGAAGAGCGCGCGATGCTGCCCGACGAGTGGCGCGAGACGACGACGTACAGCGACTGGGTCACGCGCCTCACGCCGGCGAAGGCGATCGAGGCGCGAGAGCGCATCATGGCCTTGCTCAGCGAGCTCGAAGACGACCCGGACGGTGAGCCATTCACCTTCCAGCTCAACGCCTTTCCACTGCCGGGTCAGCTCGGCGGGGATCCGGAGGCGGACTGAGGATGCGGCTCCCCCTCTACGGCTGGCTCGCCGCCGAGACCATCTCCCTGGTCGGCACCCGCATCTCGATGCTGGCGCTGCCCTGGTTCGTGCTCGAGACGACCGGCAGTCCCACCAAGGCCGGCCTGATCGCGCTCTTCGAGCTGACGCCGCTGGTGCTCAGCAAGATCTTCGGCGGCCCGATCATCGACCGCATCGGCCCACGCCGGGTCGCGATCTCCTGCGACCTCGGCTCGGCTGTCGTGATCGGCCTCATCCCTCTTCTGTACGCAGCAGACCTGCTGCACTTCCCGATCCTGCTGCTCTTCGTCGCCCTCGCCGGCACGCTGCGCGGCCCCGGTGACGCCGCGAAGTCGGCGATGATCCCGCAGCTCGTCGAGGCAGCCGGCGTGCCGACGGAGCGGGTGACCGGGCTCTACTCGTTCGTCGAGCGCACCGCCTCGATGCTCGGCGCCGCGGCGGCGGGTCTGCTGATCGGCCTGGTCGGGGCGACCAACGCGATCGTGATCGACGCCGCCACGTTCGCTGTCGGCGCCCTGGTGCTCGCCGCGACGACCGCCGGGTTGACCCGGGTCCGGATCCCTGAGACCGCGGAGCACCCCGAGCCCACCAAGGAAACGGCTTCCTACGGCGCCCAGCTCGCCGAGGGATGGCAGTTCCTCCGCCGCGATCGGGTGCTCATGGGCATCGCATTCATGGTCGCGCTCACCAATCTGATCGACCTCGCCTGGGCCAGCGTGCTGATGCCCGTGTGGGGCCAGGAGCACGCCGGCCCCGAGACGATCGGCCTGCTGTTCGCCACCTTCTCCGGTTTCTCCGCGGTGGGATCGGCGGTGGCGGCGGCCATCGGCAACCGGATGCGCCGCTACCCGACGTACCTGGTCTGCTTCCTCATCGCCGGGATTCCGCGGTTCCTGGTGATCGCCTTCGGGGCGCCGCTGTGGGTCGTGTTCGTGGTCTTCGCGATCGGCGGGACCGCCAGCGGGTTCATCAACCCGATCCTCGGAGCGCTCCAGTTCGAGCGGATCCCAGCGCACGTGCTCGGCCGGGTGATGTCGCTCATCTCCGCGTTCGCCTGGGGTCTGATGCCGCTAGGCGGTCTCCTCGGCGGCACCCTGGTGTCCACCGTCGGCCTGACCACCGCGCTCGTGACCTGCGGCGTCATCTATTTCGCGGTCACGATGTTCCCGGCGATCGACCCGACCTGGAAGCAGATAGAGCGGCGCCCCGAAGACGTGCCCGTACCCCTACGCACGTAGGGGTACGAATAGCTCCACGGAGTGACTCCCTCGAGGGTCTTTGTCCGCAAACCTTCCCGCATGACACCGCAGAGAGTCCTCCCGAGAACCGTCAGGCTGGCGGGCATCGCCTGGGCGGGCGCAGTTGCCGCCGGCGTGATCGAATCCGCACTCGCCATGATCCGAATCGCTTCCGAGGGCACCATCGGTCCCGGTGACTGGCTCGGCCTCGGCATCCGCGTGGCCGTCTACGTGGTGGCGGCCGCGCTCATCGCCGGCCTCGTGCGCGGCTCCCGGATGGCACGAATCGCACTGACGGGCCTTTTGAGTGTGCTGGGCCTGGCTTCCCTCGTCGTCCCAGCGGCCATGGACGTCGCGGGCGGCGCCACCGTCGCCGCCGCGCTCGGAGGTGGCGGACTCCTCGGAGGCGCATTCCTCGCGGTGCGGGTCATCCACGTACTGCTCGTGATCGTTGCGACGGTCGCGATGTACACGCCGACGGCGAACGCCTACTTCCAGCGGTCTAGCAGGCTTCCCGCAGTCGCGGGATCCTAGGAATCCCACCGAGCCGCTTGTTGTAGCGGACGTGGTCGGCGTAGCCCTCGAGCAGCGTCCACAGCGCCTTGTGCGCCGGCCACGGGATGGCCTCACCGGGGAAAGCCCAGGTCGAGCCGAAGCCGATCCAGACCGGGACCCAGTCCTTGGCGCAGTCCCAATCGCCCCGCTTCGACATCAGCAGCCGGTGACGCACCTGGAACGCGAGCCGTTGACCGTCCTTCACGATCGGCGCCGCACACACCCGCCACAGCGGCATGTCGAGCGACATCAGCTCGATCTCGATGTCGCCGAGAAAGCGCGGATCCACCAGGACCGTAGCGACGTTCTCGTGCGGGCGCCTCATACAGATCACGCTAGCGCCGAGCACCGACATCCGGTGGCCGATCCGCCAGGAGCGAACATCGGGGCCGATTCGCCACCCCGCCGGACAGAACGTACGTGTCGGGCCTATCATCCTCCCCAGTCTCGATCGGGCAGGGAGGCCCGAGTGGAGGATCGAGAAAGGACCGACGTTGGCACCCTCGCGGCAGCCCAGAACGGGCGAAGAGGCCGAGAAGTACGCCGCGGAGCATCTGCATTCCCTCGGCTGGCCCGACGCCGCACCCTCGGGCAGCACCGCGGCCGCGGACGTCGACATCATCGGCGGCCGGCCAGACAAGGTCGTCGTCGCGCAGGTGATGCTCACCCGCACCCCGACCGAGGCGCGCAGCGTCTGTGCCGCCCGCGGCGCGGGCTACGCCTACGACGCCCGGACGGTCGCGCTGTTCAGCCGGGCCGGTTTCACCACCGACGCGGTCGAGTGGGCCGACAAGGTCCGGGTGGCGCTCTTCGAGTTCGCCGCGGACGGCTCGATCCGTCCGCACGGGAAGCACGCGGCCGAGCTGGTCACGACCGCCACCGCACCGGCGCCGTCCCTCGGCCGAGCGCCCGAGCCGGCCCCCGGCCGCCACGTCGACCCCACGCGCACCGGCAGCTTCAACTTCACCGGGAAGATCCCCTCGGTCAGGCCCCGCCGCAAGGCTGCTGACAAGGTCCCCGAGAAGGTCCCCGAGAAGGTCCCCGAGAAGGACACGGTGAAGGTTGCCGCGGAGGTCGCTACGGCGATCGCGCCCGACCCGGCCCCGAAGGTCGCGGAGAAGATCGCCGGCCCGACGACCGGCCAGGTCCCTGCGTACTCCACCATGAGCATCCCCAAGGCCCCGACACCGCCGGCCGACGAACGCTGGGTCCCGGACGGGCTCGGTCCGATCCTGGACGCGATCGACCGGGCGGCGCAGCTCCCCGTCGTGCTCGTCCTGGGCTCCGACCAGCGGGCCGAGTGGGTGCGGCAGACCTTCCAGGTCGGCACGATCACGGTCACCGACGAGAGCGTGCTCCCGATGCTGCTCTCCCTGGTGACGGACCGGGAGTCGCAGTACGCCAGCGGCGAGTCCTATCACAAGGTCGACGGCCTCAAGCCGCAGGGCGAGCGGGCGCTGGAGTCCTGGCGGGCCTGGGAGGCCTACGACCGCGCGATGGCCATCTACCGCCGCGCGGTCTGACCCCTCAGCAGTAGCCGAGCATCTCCTCGGGCCTGCCTGCGAGGTATTACCGATCGGTGACGGATGTGCCGATCTCTGCCACCCGGTCAGCAGCACTGGCAGAGTGAAGGCATGACTGCGCTGGACATGGGACAGACCCCCCTCGCAGAGGTCGGGGTCATCGGCGGAACCGGGCTGTATGAGTTCTTGAGCGATGCCCAGGAGGTGAAGGTCGAGACCCCCTACGGCGCTCCCTCCGCGCCGGTCACGGTGGGCACCGTCGCTGGCCGGTCGGTGGCCTTCGTGCCGCGCCACGGCCGCTCGCACGAGTACCCGCCGCACGCCATCCCCTACCGCGCCAACCTCTGGGCGCTGAGGTCTCTCGGCGTGACCCAGGTGCTCTCCCCCAGCGCCGTCGGCGGTCTCCGGCCCGATGCCGTCGCCACGGGTGACCTGGTGACCCCCGACCAGCTGGTCGACCGCACCTGGCGGCGGATCCCCAGCTACGTGGAGACCGGCGCCACCCACGTGCCCCTGGCCGACCCCTACTGCGCGCGGATCGCCAAGGCGTACGTGGCCGCCGACCCGTCGGTGAAGACCGGTGGCACGCTCATCGTGATCGAGGGTCCGCGGTTCTCGACCCGAGCTGAGTCGGTCCACCATGCTGCCCGGGGCTGGACGCTGGTCGGCATGACCGGCGCCCCGGAGGCGGCGCTCGCCCGCGAGCTGCGGATGTGCTACGCGCCGTTGTGCCTGGTCACCGACATGGACGCGGGCGCTGCCGAGGGCGAAGGCGTCGACGAGGACGACGTCTATGCGCTCTTCGCGGCCAACCTGGAGCGGATGCGCACCATCCTGGCCGACACGATCGACGGCCTGCCCGACCCCGCCGGCTGCCCCTGCTCGACCTGGGCCGAGGGCAAGACCCTCGCCTACGAGATCCCATGAGGGTCCTGCTCACCGGGTCCGCCGGATTCATCGGCACGGCGATCGGCCGGGTGCTCGAAGATGCCGGCCATGAGGTCGTACGCGTCGACGTGCTGCTGCCGATGGCTCACGGCGAGGCGGCCGAGGCGCCGCCAGGGACGCACCTTCTCGACGTACGCGACGCTGGCGGCTGGGGCGACCTGCTGGACGGCATCGACGCTGTCTGTCACCAGGCCGCCGTGGTCGGTGCCGGGGTGACCGTGGCCGATCTCCCGCTGTACGCCGCGCACAACGACCTCGGCACTGCCGCCCTCCTGGCCGCGATGAGCGCCCATCAGGTCTCCCGGCTGGTGCTCGCCTCGTCGATGGTCGTCTACGGCGAGGGCCGCTATGCCTGCCCGACCCACGGCGACCGCGTCCCGCCGCCGCGCTCGCGGGCCGCGCTCGACTCCGGCGACTTCGAGAACCACTGCGACCTCTGCGGCGGCGCACTGGCCTGGGCCGCGGTGGCCGAGTCCGCCCGGCTCGACCCGCGCAGCTCGTACGCCGCCAGCAAGGTCGCCCAGGAGCACTACGCCGCCGCCTGGGCGCGTCAGGCCGACGCGACGGCGATCGCGCTGCGCTACCACAACGTCTACGGACCGCACATGCCCGCGGACACGCCCTACTCCGGGGTCGCCGCCATCTTCCGGTCCTCCCTCGAGCGGGGCGAGGCGCCTCAGGTGTTCGAGGACGGCGGCCAGCAGCGCGACTTCGTCCACGTCGACGACGTGGCTCGCGCCAACCTGGCGGCACTGGAGGCGACCTCCGAGCGGTCACCCGGGAGCCTGGCGGCCTACAACGTCGCCTCGGGTCACCCCATCAGGATCAGCGAGGTGGCGGCGCTGGTCGCGCGCGGCACCGGCCAGTCCGAGTTGGCGCCGGTGGTCACCGGCCGCTATCGCATCGGCGACGTACGCCATGTGGTCGCCTCGCCACTGCTGGCTGAGAAGGAGCTCGGCTTCCGCGCCGAGACCCTGCCGGAGGTCGGCCTGCCGGCCTTCGCCACCGCCCCGCTGCGGTCCTGACTGAGACGTCGAGTCGGCTCGTTATAACGAGCCGACTCGGCGACGATCTCGGTCAGGTCGAGAGTTAGGGAGTGGGTGGGGGGGGGGAATAGTGTGGTGGGTTTGGTGTTGTTATAGGTG
>NZ_JBEXSD010000094.1:0-14877 GCF_040613495.1 Nocardioides sp. NPDC006273
GGTCAGGTCATGGCCGACACCCTGGTCGACCGCGTCACCGGACGTGAGGAGGTCGACGCGAAGCCTCGGATCGAGGTCAAGATCGTGATGACCGCCGACGCGCTCACCAACGACAGTGACCAGCCCGCGATGGTCGAGGGCTACGGCCCCGTCCCCGCCGCATGGGCCCGCGAAGCACTCAACGACGCCGAGGTCTTCGTCCGTCGGCTCTTCACCGACCCCGCCGGCCAGCTGGTCGCGATGGAATCCCGCTCCCGCAAAGCCCCCGACGGGCTCGCTGAGTTCATCGCCACTCGCGATGGCGGGATCTGCCGCACTGCGGGCTGCGATGCGCCCATCCGCAACGTCGACCACGTCGAACGTCACGCAGACGGCGGCAAGACCAGCGCCGAGAATCTTCAGGGCTTGTGCGAACGCTGCAACCAAGCGAAAGAAGCCCTCGGCTGGCGGGCCAGACCAGGACCCGACGGCAGCATCATCATCATGACGCCGACGGGACACACCTACGTCAGTCCACCACCCGACACCTGGCGACCAGACCCACCACCACTGTCCCGGGCCGAGTTCGTGCTGCACGACATAGTCGTCGACCACGCATGGGCAGCCTAGGAAGCAGCCTTCCCGCGAGCGGCGGCAGAGTCCGGCGCGCGTACGTGGGAGATCGCCATGGCGAGGTCGGCCAAGCGCGGGGCGGCGATGTTGAGGACCTCGTAGACGGAGCCGAACGCGCCGTTCACCGTCACCGGCCGGTCCTCGAGGGCGCGGACGACTCGCTCGGCGCACTCCTCGGGGCTCTCGCCCCGGCCTTCGTACTCGGCGGTCGGCGCGATCATCGGGGTGCGGACGATGGCTACCCGCATGTTGGTGCAGGTCACGTTCTCGAAGTAGGCCTCGCGGCTCAGGATCCTTCCGAAGACGTCGAGGGCGGACTTCGCGGCGATGTAAGCGGCGAACTTGGGCGCCTTGATCTGGTTGCCCCAGGTCACGATGTTGACCACATGACCGAAGCGTTGGGCTCGCATGGCAGGCAGCAGGCCCATCGTGAGCCGGACGGCGCCGAAGTAGTTGACGGCCATCATCCGCTCGAAGTCATGAAAGCGGCCGTGGGTCAGCTCCAGCGACCGGCGGATCGACCGGCCGGCGTTGTTGACCAGATAGTCGACCGCGCCGTGCTCTTCCAGCAGTCGCTCAACCAACGCGTCGATCGAGTCGCCGTCAGCCATGTCGACGACGTACGCCGACGCCCGCCCACCCGCCTCCTCGATGGTCTCCCGCACCCGCTCGAGCTCCTCGCCCCGGCGCGCGGCGAGCAGCACGTGCGCGCCACGTCGAGCCGCGGCGTACGACGTCGCCTCACCGATGCCCGAGCTGGCGCCGGTGACCAGCACGGTGCGACCCGCCAGCGGGCCGGGGCTGCCGGTGACCGACCGGATCGTGCGAGCGACGCGGGCTCGGGGCGCCTGCAGGAGCGGGAGCGAGAAAAGGCTGACCACGCCTTGCACCCTAGGGCGACGGACGCACCGGTGCGTAGCGGACGTCGACCTCCAGGTGCGGATCGTCGCCGATCAGGTTGTGCAGCCGGATCGGCGCGCCGCCCGGGTTGTCGTAGAGGCGGACGCCGTCGCCCAGCAGGACCGGTGCGATGTGCAGGTCGATCTGGTCGATGAGGCCACGCTCGAGGAGCTGGCGACCGATGTCGGCGGAATGGACCTCGACGTTCTTCCCGTCGGCCGCGTCGATCGCGATCTTCAACGCCTCGGCGACATCACAGCTGAGGAAGGTGACGTGCTCCTGCGGACGGGCGTCCTCGGGGTGGTGGGTCAGGATGAAGACCGGGCCCGGCCAGTCGCCGTAGGCCATCACGTCCGGATAGGCGTCGTGACCCTTACGTCCACCCAGGACGGCACCGAGCTGGGACGAGTACGCCTCCTCGGTCCCGGGCTGGCCGGTGACATCGCCCAACCACGCCATCCCCGGCTCGGTGCTGTCGACGAAGCCGTCGAGCGACATCGAGAAGTGCCACAGCACCTTGCCGCTCATCGCTAGGCCTTCCGGTCGAAGGTGACGTGGGTGACGCCGCTCGGGGTGGTGGTCGACTCGACGTCGTAGCCGTCCTCGAGCGCCTCCAACCCCTTCCACAGCCGTACGCCACGGCCGAGGATGATCGGGACGACCGCGACGTGCAGGTGGTCGACGAGGCCGGCCGCCAGGAAGTCCCGGATGGAGGACGGGCCGCCGCCGAGGCGTACGTCCTGGCCGGCGGCCGCCTCCTTCACCTCGACCAGGACGTCCTGGATGGGCGCATCGCGGAAATGGAACACGGTGCCGCCCTTCTTCTCGATCGACTCTCGAGGCTGATGCGTCAGGACAAAGGTGGGTGTGCGGAACGGCGGCTCCTCGCCCCACCAGCCGGTCCAGTCGGCGTCGTCCTGCCATCCCGGCGGACCGAACTTGTTGGCGCCCATGATCTCGACGCCGATGCCCTCCCAGGAGCGCGCGGCGAAGACGTCGTCGGGTGCGGACGCCGGGTCGACCTCCACGCGCTCTCGGTGGACGCCCAAGGCTTGAAAGGTCGCGGTCGGAAAAGCCCACTCCATCAGCCGCATTCCGGCGTGACCGAACGGCGTTTCCAGACTCTGACCTTCGCCGGTGGCGTAGCCGTCCAGCGAGATGCTGATGTTGTGAGCACGGACGAGTGACATGGGGATCTCCCTGGAGAAGAGTGCTTGCACTTTGCAATCACTAGCGCCGAGAGTAGACTTCCCGATTGCAGATTGCAACCACTATCTTCGAGGGCAGGAGACACGAGTGAGCGAGCCTCGATCGGGTTGCCCGATCAACGCAGCCGTTGAGGTCTTCGGCGATCCCTGGTCGGTGATCGTTCTGCGCGACGTGCTGTTCGGGAACCGGCGCCACTTCCGCGAGCTGCTCGGCAGCTCCGAGGAGGGCATCGCCTCCAACATCCTCAGCAGCCGGCTGAAGAAGCTGGTCGACGGCGGGCTGCTCACCAAGGAAGAAGCCGGCCGCGGACAGCGGGCCGCCTACACGCTGACCGAGGCAGGCATCCAGACGCTGCCGATCATGGTCGCCCTCGGCAACTGGGGGCTCGCCCACCGCGACGGCACCCGACAGCTGCGGGTCCGCGCGGAGCTGCTGCGCGATGCCGGTCCCGAGATGGTGGAGTCGTTCATGGACGAGCTGCGCGAGCTCCATCTGGGGACGCCGCGGCCCGACCCGGATGCTCCGCGGGCGAGCGAGCAGCTCGCCGCGGCGTACGAAGCCGCCATGGCGGAGTGAGCCGGAGTCTCACTTCTCCTTGGCGTGGAGCTTCAGCCTCGAGATCTGGTTCTTCAGCTCGTCGAGGAAGAGCGACCTGACGCTCTCGGTGTCCAGAGCGCCGTTGACCCCGCGCAGCTTGCCCTCGGCGAGCTTGACGCACACGGTCGACCAGGCGGCGCCGATGGCGCCGGTGAAGCCCGCGGCGACGGTGGCGTTGATCGCGCCGCCGCCGACGGTGCCGAAGCCGGGGATCATCTTGAGCAGGTTGCCGGCGACGGTGCGGCCGGCCTGGGTGGCGGCGGCGGTGGCGGCGATCGAGGCCATCGCCGCCTTGTCGACCTCGATGCCGTAGATCGCCGAGATCCGCGCCATCATCCCGAGCTGGATCGGCACCAGGACGACCGCGTCCGAGAACGGGATCGGAGTGGCTCCGGCGGCACCCGCCGCGGTCGCGGCGCCAGCGATCACGGTGTTCGCCTGATCCTGCTTGCGCTTGAGATCCACTTTCTGCGCCGCGGTGAGGGCGTCCTCGACGCCTGCAGGCGCGCATCGAAAGGTGGCATCAACAAGTTCCTGCAGTCCGTGGACCCGCTGGCCGGAGAAGTCGTCGGCCTTCGCGTTGGTCAGATAGACCCGAGCCCCGTGCACCGGCAGGCCGCGCGAGTCGATCTGCTGGGCGAACTCGACCGCGTCCGGGTGGTAGGCACCGGTCGGCGAGGTCGGCACCTGGGTCATCACCAGCACCACCGGCAGTCCCAGGTCGGCGAGCTTGCGGATGAACGCTGCCTCGGTCTCCTCGAAGCGGCGGTCGCCGAAACGGATGGCGTACCAGGCCACGTGGACCTGCTCCGACTGCGGCTTGCGGCGCCGGTCCTGGATCAGCTTGGCGAGATCCTTGATCACCCGGTCGCCCTCGACGCCGATCTCCAGGCCCTGGGTGTCGAGCAGGCCGAAGAACCCGCTGGTGTGCAGGTAGAGCGTCGACTCCTTCGTCACCGGCTCGCCGATCCCGGTCTTCGCCACCTCCGCCCCGAAGACGGCGTTGACCAGCGTCGACTTGCCGACTCCGGTCTTGCCGAACACGGCCAGATTGAACCGGCCGATCTCCTTGGCCGACTCGGCATACCTCTTGTGGAACTCGTCCTTGAACCAGCCCTCGGATGCGAAGTTGTTCACGGTGACCAAGGATGCCACCCGGCACCGACCTTTCGGCGGAGAAGACTTGGTGAGCCGACTTGGCGCATTGTCAGGACCGGAGCCTCCGATGAGGAATAGCGTGCCGGGCATGAGCCCACGGTCCCGCCTTGCGTACGTTGTCGCCCTCGCCGCCACAACCGTCCTGGTAGCACCCACGACTCCGGTCCATGCGGCCGAGCCTGAGACTTCCCCCACCGACATCACCCTGACCCAGTGGGACAGCGGCGACGACTTCGCGAAGGGCCGGTCGAGCCACCTCCGTCCGGGCCAGAGCGGCACTCTCCGGATCGGCCGCGACGCCGGGACGACGACCTACACCGACCCCTTCGGCGACGGCACGGCGAAGACCTACGAGTACGGCACCTGGACCTCGCCCGTGGTCAGGACCGGATACGCGATCGACGAGTCGGTCACCTCCTGGGACGTCGACACCCCGACCGGCACCTGGGCCGAGGTCCGGTTCCGCGGCCAGAAGGCGGACGGCACCTGGACGAAGTGGTTCGTGATGGGTCGTTGGACGGCCGGCGACGACTTCGCTGCCGGCGACATCCACCGCACCTCGGTCGAGGGTCAGAACGACACCGACGCAGCGCTCTACACCGACACCTACGTCGCCCGGACCGGCAAGGAGCCCGAGGCGTTCCAGACCAGCGTCACCCTGCTTCGCCCCGAGGGCGCGACCGTCTCCCCGAGCCTGCGGTCGGTCTCCACGCTGACCAACGAGTACCTGCCCGCCTCCGCCTACCCCGGCACCAGCACGCCGACTCTCGGCAAGGAGATCGACCTCGGCCTGCCCCCGTTCAGCCAGAACATCCACCGCGGCGAGTACCCGGAGTTCGGTGGCGGCGGACAGGTCTGGTGCTCGCCGACCTCGACGACGATGGTGCAGTACCACTGGGGTCGCGAGGTCCCGGCGAGCGAGCTCGAAGGGATCGTCGCACCCAACGGCGACCCGCAGGTCGACTATGCCGCGATCAACACCTGGGACTACGCCTACGAGGGCGCCGGCAACTGGCCGTTCAACATCGCCTACGCCACCCGCTGGGGTCTGGACGGGTTCGTGACCAGGCTGCGCTCGCTGGCCGAGGCGGAGCGGCTCGTGAAGGCCGGTATCCCGCTGGTCGTCTCGGCCAACTGGGACCTCGAGGAGATGCCGGAGGCCGGCTACGGCACCAACGGGCACCTGCTCGTCATCGGTGGCTTCACCGTCGAGGGCGACCCGATCGTCTACGACCCCAACTACCCCTCCAACGACGAGGTCCGCAACGTCTACACCCGCGAGAACTTCGAGCGGGTCTGGCAGACCTCGACCGACGGGATCGCCTACGTCATCCATCCGGACGGCATGGAGCTGCCCGGAGCGGGGAAGGCCACAAACTGGTGACGGAGCCACCACGAGAGTGACGTGGGCCACCTCGAAGCGGCTGCGCGCGGATAGGTTTCGGCCATGATCCTCGACGCCGTCGCCGCTCTCCAGGCCGCACTTCGCGCCCCTACCGTCAACGACGGCTCGGGCGCGGAGGCCGAGGCGTTCGCACAGCTCCACGAGGCGCTGCGCGACCACTTCCCGCTGCTCCACGCGACGCTCACGCTGACGCCGGTCGGGGGCCACGGCCTCCTCTTCCGCTGGCGCGGTGCCTCGGCCGAGAAGCCGATCGTCCTGATGGCCCACCAGGACGTGGTCCCGATCGCCGGTGACTGGACGCACGACCCGTTCGGCGGCGAGATCGTCGACGGAGTGATCCATGGCCGCGGCACGCTCGACGACAAGGGTCAGCTGGTGGCGATCTGCGCCGCGGTCGAGGGGCTCCTCGCTGACGGGTTCGAGCCTGCGTACGACGTGTGGTTGTCGTTCGGCTCCGACGAGGAGACGACCGGTGCGGCCGCACGGGCCGCCGTCGAGGAGCTGCGGACCCAAGGGGTCCAGCCGTGGTTCGTGCTCGACGAGGGTGGCGCGGTCGCGTTCGACGCCTTCCCGGGGATCGCGGCGCCGATCGGTGTCGTCGGCGTCGCCGAGAAGGGCACCACCGACGTACGCCTGCGGGTGACCGGCGACGGTGGCCACTCCTCCACCCCACGACAGAACGGCCCGACCGCGCGGCTGGCCCGCGCGATCACCCGTCTCGACCGGATGTCGATGCCCGTGCAGCTGCCGGCGCCGACCGTGGAGATGTTCGAGCAGATCGCCCCGTACGCCACCAAGCCCCTGCGGCCCGTGCTGGCCAACGCCGGCCGGCTGGCCCCGGCCCTGGCCCGGCTCCTGACCAGGCTCGGCCCCGAGCCCGCCGCCCTGACCCGCACCACCGTCGCGATCACGACGCTGGAGGGGAGCCCGGCGGCCAACGTCATCGCCTCAGCCGCCACCGCCGGGGTCAACCTGCGGATCATGGTCGGCGAGACGGTCGCCGAGGTCGTCGAGCGGCTGCGATCCGCAATCGGTGACAAGCAGGTCGAGATCGAGGTCGTCCGAGCCGGCGAGCCGTCGCCGGTCTCCCCTCGCGACGGGGCGTTCTCGCTGATCACCGCCACCATCACCGAGATCTTCCCGGAGTCGGTGCCGGCTCCCTACACCGTCATGGCCGCCACCGACTCCCGCTTCTTCTACGAGATCAGCGACCGGGTCTACCGGTTCGCGCCGTTCCGGATGACCGCCGCCCAGCGGGCCACCATCCACGCCGCCGACGAGAACATCCGGGTCGATGACTACCTCGACGGGATCCGCTTCTACCGAAGGTTGATCGAGTCGCTGTGACCACCGAACATCAGCGCACCGGCACTGAGAAGGCCGCCCGCGGAATCTGGGTGATCGTCGGCTTCCTGGTGGCCGTCGAGTTCGCCAGCGGCATCCTGCAGGGCTACTACACCCCGATCTTCTCCGACCTCGCCGACCACCTCGGCGTCTCCGACGCCGACCTCAACTGGCTCGAGGCCGGGCAGCTGATCGTCTCGGCGCTGTGCGTGCCGCCGCTCGCCCGGCTCGGCGACCTGATCGGCCACAAGAAGGTCCTCCTGCTGGCGACCGGGATCACCGCGCTCGCGACCTGGTGGACCGTCGTCGCCCCCGACTTCGGCTCGTTCCTGGTCGCCTGGTCGATCCAGGGCGCCTACGTCATCTGGCTGCCGCTCGAGGTCGCCATCGTCCACAAGCGCACCGGCGGCGACACCGCGCTGACCCGGCGGGCCGCCGGGATCCTGGTCGGTGCGCTGCAGCTCTCGGTGATCATCGGCGCCGTGGCTGCCGGTGCGCTCGTCGGTGTGCTCCCGATGTGGGCGATCCTGACCTTCCCTGCCGTGGCCGTGACCGCGGTCTTCGTCGTCATCGCCGTCGGCATCGAGCCCGACTCCGGCACCAGCGGCGGCGCCTTCGACTGGCTCGGTCTGGCCGTGCTCACCGTCGTGCTCGGCCTGGTCATGGCCGGTCTGGTCGGCGTACGCGTCCTCGGGGCCGGTTCTCTGCTCCCCTGGGCCCTCGTCGTCCTGGGGTTGCTCGCGCTGGTCCCGTTCTGGCGCATCGAGACCGCACTGGACGATGCCGACCTGCGTGAGCCGCTGATCGACGTACGTCTGCTGGTCTCGCGACGGCAGTGGCCGATCCAGCTGACCGCGTTCCTGTTCGGGATGTCGGTGCTGGGGGCTCAGATCCCACTGTCGACCTTCGCACGCACGGATCCCGCGGTGGCCGGGTTCGGGCTGGGTGCGGACGCATCGTTCGTGTCGTTGCTGATCGCGCTGTACGTCGTCACGATGGCCGTCTCCGCCTTCACCCTGCCGCTGTGGGCGCGGCTCCTCGGGCCGACGCGGGCTCAGGCGCTCGCCTGCTTCCTGGTCGCCGCGGGCTATCTGATGTGGCTCCCGTTCCACGGCTCCACCGCTCAGGCGCTCGTCAACATGGCCGTCGTCGGGCTCGGCTCGGGCGCGCTGGTTGCCTCTCTTCCGGCCGCGGCCGCCGCGGCGGCACCGGCCTCCCGCACCGCGTTCGCGACCGGGATGACGAACGCCACCAAGACCGTCGGCGGCGCCATCGCCTCCGCGGTCTTCGCCATCGCGCTCGCAGCCGACGGCTCCATCTCCGGCGAGGCGCACGCGCCGCTGTCCGGCTACCTGACCGTCTGGGCCGTCTGCGGCATCACCGCCCTCGTCGCCGGGCTGCTGCTTCTTCTGCCCCGACGCACAGCCAGGGCTGGGTAAACTGTCTCGCGCCGGAGGTGACCACATGCCCAAGAGCGAAGACCAGCCCGACGGACACCCGGAGACAGAGCCGCCGCAGCTCAGCGATGCCGCGAGCAAGGCAGCGGCCGCCGCCCGGATGCGCGACCAGACCAAGTGGGTCGACCTGCAGCTACAGCAGTCGATCCAGCGCGGCGAGTTCGACGACCTGCCGGGCGCCGGCAAGCCGATCAAGAACCTCGACCGCGACCACGATCCCGACTGGTGGGTCAAGCAGCTCGTCGAACGCGAGCAGATCGTGGTGCTCCCCCGGTCCGTCCAGCTCCGCAAGGACGACGCCGAGCTCGACGATCTCCTCGACACCCAGACCACCGAGAACGGCGCCCGCGCGATCGTCGAGGAGTTCAACGAGCGGGTCATCGCGGCTCGCTACGGCGCGCCCGAGGGACCGCCGCTGATCACCATGCCCCGCGACGTCGAGGCCACGCTGGCCGCCTGGCGCGAGCGCCGAGCCACCCGGTTGGAGGCTGCCAGAGCAGAGGTACGCCGCAAGGAGTCACGCCGGAAGCGGTGGTGGCGCCGCTGACAGCTCAGCGACGAGGGCAGGTCTTTCAGCCGACCTCTCGGTGCGAGAACCGCATCCGATAGCGGCCCGGACTCAGCCCGACCTCCGCGGTGAACCCGGTCCGGAAGGTCACCGGCGAGTAGTAGCCGGCCTCGTGGCTGATCCGGTCGATCGGCAGATCGGTGGTCTCGAGGAGGGTCTTGGCGACCGCGATCCGCTCGGCGGCCACCCAGCGCATCGGGGTGGTGGCCAGGTCGCGCTCGAATCGCCGGGCCAGGGTGCGGGCCGAGACCGCGGCGGCGGCCGCCAGGCGCTCGAGGGTGACGTCCTCGTGCAGGTTCGCGCGGAGCCAGGCGCGCAGCTCGTCGAGCCAGCGGGCCTGGTCGGTGAGCGGGTCGGCCGCGACGTACTGAGCCTGGTCGCCGTCGCGGTGCGAGGCGATGACCAGGTTGCGGGCGATGGTGTTGGCGGCATGCTGACCGTGGTCCGTGCGGATCAGGTGGAGGCACAGGTCCAGCCCGGCGGCCGAGCCCGCGCTGGTCAGCACGCCGTCATCGACGTAGATCGCCCGCGGGTCGAGCTCGACCCTGGGGTACGTACGCCGGAACAGGGTCGCCCATCGCCAGTGGGTCGTGGCACGGCGACCGTCGAGCAGCCCGGCTTCGGCCAGCGCGAAGGCGCCGGTGCACATCGAGACCATCCGCGCGCCGGCGTCGGCGGCCCGGCGGAGCTCTCGGAGCAGGGTCGGGCTGATCGGTTCTCCCGGCCGGATCGCCGGCACGAGCACCGTGTCCGCCTCGGCCAGCGCGGCCATCGGCCGTTGCGGGGTGAGCCGTGGCCCCCCGTGGACACGCACGCCACGCAGGTCGCCGCACAGGACCACGTCGTAGAGCGGGCTGGCGTCGTGGTCCCAGTCGTAACCGAGCGCCTCGAGCGGCATCCCGATCTCGAAGAGGGTCATCCCGTCGACGATCGGGATGGCGATGGACGGCTTCGAGAACATGGCAAGAATCTATCACTCTTAGTCAATCCTGCCACTGCCGCAACGGCGTCGACGAGGGCACGCTGAAGCCATGACCAACAACAAGAAGAACCCCAGCAGGGTCCTCAACACCGTTCGCACCTTCCTCGCCGGCTTCGACGCCGGCGCCCTGGTCCGTCACGGCGCCGAGGTTCCGAAGAACCATCCCTCGCGACGTCGGCCATGATCGTTACAAGTCGAGACACCTACCGGCCGGTAACTCCCGGCCGTTAAGGTGACCGGCATGAGTCACAAGAGCCCCAAGGACTTCTTCGCTCCGCTGGCCGTGGGTGCCCCCACGCCGCTGCGGGAGATCCCGGCGCGGCCGAGTCGCGCGATCCATTTCTTCGACCCGTCCAACCCGAAGATGGCCGCGAAGGTGCCGGCGATGGTCGGCACCGTCGACGTCCTCCTCGGCAACCTGGAGGACGCCGTCAAGGCTGACAACAAGGTCGGCGCGCGCGAGGGTCTGGTCGAGATCGCGAAGAGTACAGACTTCGGCAAGACCCAGCTATGGACCCGGATCAACTCGCTCGACTCCCCGTGGGTGCTCGACGACCTGGTCACCCTGGTCACCGAGATCGGCGACAAGCTCGACGTCGTGATGGTGCCGAAGGTGCAGGGCCCCGAGGACATCCACTACGTGGACCGGCTGCTGGCGCAGCTCGAGGCCAAGGGCGGCGTACAGAGGCCGATCCTGATCCATGCCATCCTCGAGACCGCGCGCGGTGTGGCCAATGTCGAGGAGATCGCACTGGCCTCCCCGCGCATGCAGGGGATCAGCCTCGGCCCGGCCGACCTCGCGGCCGACCGCAAGATGAAGACGACCCGTGTCGGCGGCGGCCACCCGGGCTACCTGGTCCGGCAGGACCCGGTCGACGGTGACATCCACGGGCAGCGCACGGTCTTCCAGCAGGACCTGTGGCACTACACGATCGCGAAGATGGTCGACGCCTGCGCCGCGGCGGGCATCTACCCCTACTACGGCCCGTTCGGCGACATCACCGACGTGGTCGCCGCCGAGGACCAGTTCCGCAACGCGTTCCTGCTCGGCTGCGTCGGCACCTGGAGCCTGCACCCCAAGCAGATCGAGATCGCCAACCGCGTCTTCTCCCCCAGCGTCGAGGACATCAAGCACGCCCGCCGCGTGGTCGCCGCCATGGGCGACGGCACCGGCGCGGTCATGCTCGACGGCAAGATGGAGGACGACGCCAGTCTCAAGCAGTGCCTGGTGCTCGTCGACCTCGCCGAGGAGCTGGCCGCCATCGACCCGAAGCTCAAGGACCTCTACGACGCCATCGAGGTGGACTGATCATGACTGACACGACCCCCCGCCCCCTGCGCTCGGTCCTCTACATGCCGAGCTCCAACACGCGTGCCCTCGAGAAGGCCAAGACGATCACCGCCGACGCGCTGATCCTCGACCTCGAGGACGCCGTCGCCCCCGACGCCAAGCCGGAGGCGCGCGAGAACGCGGCCGCCGCCGTGACGTCAGGTGAGTACGACAACAAGTACCGCACCGTCCGCATCAACGGCGCCGACACCGAGTGGCACGCCGACGACCTGGCCGCCGCCGCCAAGGCCGGCCCTGACGCCATCGTCGTTCCCAAGGTCAACAGCGCTCAGCAGGTGCGCGACCTCGTCGCGGCCTTCGAGAAGGCCGGCGTCCCGGAGCAGACGAAGCTGTGGGCCATGATCGAGAGCCCGTACGCCATTCTCCACGCCGAGGAGATCGCCTCCGCCTCGGAGCGGCTGACGGTGCTCGTCATGGGCACCAACGACCTGGTCAAGGAGCTGTACGTCGATCACGTCCCCGCCCGCGCCAACCTGGTCACCAGCCTCCAGCTGGCGGTGCTCGCCGCGCGAGCGAGCGGCAAGATCATCCTCGACGGCGTCTACAACAACGTGAAGGACGCCGAGGGTTACGCGGCCGAGGTCGAGCAGGGCAGGATCTTCGGGTTCGACGGAAAGACCCTGATCCATCCCTCCCAGGTCGACGGCGCCAACGCCGGCTTCGCGCCCAGCGAGCAGGCAGTGGCCGACGCCAGGGGCCTCATCGAGACCTGGGAGGCGAGCGACGGCGGAGTGGTGACCTTCAACGGCAAGATGGTGGAGAACCTCCACGTCGAGTCCGCGCGGCGCACTTTGAGCATCGCCGAGGCCATCGCCGCGCTGTGATGGCGCCGACCTGGAGGCCCTTCGTCGCCAGGTCGGCCAACGGCCCTAGGCTCCGTCCTTCGCGTTGCCCTGCAGTTTGTCGCCGAGTCGGTTCAGCGCGCCACCGACGGTGCCACCGATGTCCTTGACGAGTTTCGACAAAGCGTCCCCGGCACGGGCGAAACTCTCCGAGTAGTGGTTCGCGGCCTCGCGCGCCGCATCGGAGATCTTCGCGTCAGCATCTCCGGAACGTCGCGGATAGTCGCCGGTCAGGATCTTTGCGTACGCCCCGGAGTCGACCCAGCGGCGTGCCTCGGTCGCACGCACGACCCCCATGGGATGGCTCCGCTGCTCGAGCAGCAGAAGCTTGAGGATGGAGTCACGTACATCGCCCGCCTCGGAGTACTCCGAGCCCTGGGCCAGGAACGAGGCCGGGTCGAGCTCGTCGAGCTGTACACCACCAGCCAGCTTCATGTGTGTGCGCAGCACTGCGGCAGGATCCTGAGAGACCAGCAGCCCGGCACGGTCTGCCGAGAGCTCGGCCTTGCGCGACCACTCCATGAGGGCCGCGATGATCACCCGGATGCCCAGTGCGCCCAGCGGAATCGCGCTCCACAATCCGCTGAACTGCATCAGTCGCAACAGCAGCGTGCGGTAGACAGCATGCCCGGACAGCGCGTGTCCCAGCTCGTGCGCGATCGCAAACCGCAGCTCTTCGTCATGGAGCAGCTCCACGAGGGCCGAGTTGAGCAGGATCATAGGCCGGTCCATGCCGATGGTCATCGCGTTCACCATCGGGTCGGTGGTGACGTACAGCTCAGGCAACTGCTTCGCATCGAGAACTCGTCCGGCATCCATCAGCATGTAGTGGATGCGCGGGAACTGCCGCTCGTCGACACGGACAGCATCGCCCAGCAGGGCCAGCCGAGTCACACGTTCGCTGATCAGGCCGTTCATCGCCTTGAGCACGGTGTCGAAGCCACGCAGCTTGCGCAAGGCGACCAACGCACCTCTGTCCGCTGGATGTTCCCAGGCACGTGAGCTGATCTCAGGAAGGACGATGCGGGAGCGCATGGGGGTGGTGACCATGGGCAAAGTGTGCCGACGCAACCGACTCAGCGCTGGCCGATTCCGATTCCGACTCAGCCTTGTTGCCCCATTTGTCCCCGCGTACCCCGCGTCGTATCAGGTTCGTTACTCGATTCCCCCGTTCGATCTAGTCAGTAACTTTTTCCTGAGAAGAAGGTGACAAACAGTCGAGATTCTGGTTCCGTTACGTGCTGCGCGACACAACCGACACTCGCTAAGCGCTCAGGAGACAGCGTCAGATGACTGAAGCGAATCGTCGGCCCGCGACGGGGGACCACTCGAACGTCCCACCGACGCCGGCTCGACACCAAGCACCACAGATGCGCATCACGAACGACACCACGGCAGACCCCGTCGAGATCGCCAACCGCGCTCTCCAGGGACTGTCACCGGCGACCGAGTCATGGTTCGCCACCCCGAAGGCGGAGACCACCCCCGAGCCGGCGCGACCTCGCCACACGCCGTCCGCGCCTCCGCCGCCTCGGCCGGTCTACCGGCTGCCGTCGGCTCCGCACATGCAGCCGCCCCGGTACGCCTACCAGCCGAGCCCCTACGCGGCGCAGCAGCGGCACCCGGCGGGGCCGGTGATGTTCGCCAACCCCGCGATGCCGTCCTACGCCGCCGCTCAGGTGCCGACCCGGAACGGCTCGACCGCCGACCAGGACCCAGCGCCGGCGCGCCGCAGCCGCAACAAGAAGGCTGTGCTCCTGCCGCTCGCGGCGATGGCGATCGCCTCGGCCGGTGTCGGTGCATTCGCCCAGTCCAATCTGGGCACAGACCTCGAGGACCAGCCGCAGCAGGTCACGGCCCACGCCGGCCAGTACGACGCGGTGCCCGTGGTCGACACCGGCGACCAGAAGGTCATCGACGCCCCCGGTGTGATCGCACCGGAGACGACATCTCCCTTCTCCCCCGCCTCCGCACGCACCACCTCCGGAGGCAAGCACTCCAACGGCGACTACGACGCACCGTCCACCGCCGAGACCTACGGCGGCGCTCACTCCTCCAGCCGAACGCTCTCCGCCCCAAACGGCGGGGGCGCCTCGGCAGACCCGGCGCCGGCGCCCAAGCCCGCACCGGCCCCCGCGCCGGCGCCTCAGCCAGCCCCTGAGCCGACTCCGGCGCCCGAGCCGGCACCTGAACCCGAGCCGGCCCCCGGTCCGGCTCAGCCGACGCTGACCAAGAACGTGGTGGCACCGGTGCTCGACACGGTGACCGGCGTGGTCGACGCACTCACCGGAATCAAGATCGATCTGACCCCGTAATCCCGGGATCCCTGAAACGGGCCGTGACCTCAGCCTCGAAGCCGCGGGCCGGGGTCGCATTCCGCCGGGAGCGGATGCTCCGCTTCGCCGATCTCCTCGCCGACCACGCCGCCGAGCTGGCGGTGCTGGACTCGCTC
>NZ_JBEXSD010000095.1:0-14587 GCF_040613495.1 Nocardioides sp. NPDC006273
GAGATCCGCGTCGAGTCGGCTCGTTCTGACCGAGATCCGCGTCGAGTCGGCTCGTCCTGACCGAGATCCGCGTCGAGTCGGCTCGTCATGACGAGCCGACTCGGCATCATTTCTCGTCAGTTCGCGCCGACTCGACCAGGATGGCGAGCGCGCGGGTGAGCAGCGGGCTCTCGTCGCCGGCTCGGGTGGCGGCGACGAGCTCGACGCCGGGGGTGCCGGTGAGGGGGACGTACACGACGCCCGGGACGGCGAGCGCCGCGGTGGGCTCGGGCACGATGGCGACCCCGAGACCGGCGGCCACGAAAGTGACCAGGGTGGAGGTCTCGGCGACCTCGTGCGCGATGTGGCTGCGGATCCCGGCGGAGTCGAAGAGCTCTTGGATCAACGCGTTCATCGCTGAGCGGCCGCTGCCGGCGTGGATGACCAGGTCTTCGCCGTCGAGGTCTGCGATGCGTACGCGACGACGGCCGGCGAACCGGTGGTCCTTCGGTATCGCCACCAGCAGGTTCTCCTGGCGCAGGTGGGTGATCGAGAGGCCGGGGACCCCGGAGTTCCCCGTGGGCAGGGGCCGGAGCAGGCCGAGGTCGAGGGTTCCGTCGGTGAGCGCCGCGGCTTGGTCCGGCGAGAGCATCTCGCCCCGGAACCCGAACTCGACCTCGGGCAGCTCGGCACGCAGGGTGCGCGCCAGGGCCGGGAGCAGCGAGTACGTCGCCGACCCGACGCACCCGATCAACAGCCGCCCGCGCCGACCCGAGGCGATGCTGGCCGCCTCGTGGGCGGCGGCGTCCACGGCACCGAGGATCTCCCGCGCCCGTTCCAGGTACGCAGCCCCTGCCGGGGTCAGGTCGACCCGTCGCGTCGTCCGGGTGAGCAGGGTCAGCCCTAGCTCGGCCTCGAGTTGACGGATCTGCTGCGACAGCGGTGGCTGCGCCATGTGGAGCCGCTCGGCGGCCCTGCCGAAGTGGCGCTCCTCGGCGACCGCGACGAAGTAGCGAAGATGGCGCAGCTCCATGCACTCATATTCGCAGAGTCTCAGTCGACCGGCGGTAATAAGAATGCCGAGGCGTCACTCCCGTCGGCCGAGGCGTCACGTACGTCGGCCGAGCTGGCACCGCATTGCCAACTCGGCCGACGTAGCTGACGTCTCGGCCGACGCGGGTGACCCCTCGGCTCAGGTGGGGAGCGTCTCGCCCTGGACGGCCTGGATGTCCAGCTCCACCTTGAGGGTGGTGCCGATGGCGGCGATGCCGGCGGCGACGGCCTGATTGTAGGTCATCGCGAAGTCCTCGCGCCGCAGCTGAGCGGTCGCGTGGAAGGCGGCTCGGGTGCCGCCCCAGGCGTCCGGACCGGTGCCGAGGTAGTCGACCTCGAGGTCGACCGCGCGGGTCAGGCCATGCATCGAGAGGTCTCCGTGGACGGTCCAGCGATCCGATCCGGCTGGGGTGAGCCCGGTGGAGCGGTAGACGATCTCGGGGAACGCCTCGACGTCGAGGAAGTCGCCGCTGCGAAGATGCTCGTCGCGCATCCGGTTGCCGGTGTCGATCGAGGCGGCCCGGATGACCGCTTCGATGCGTGACTTCTCCAGATGGTCCGGGGCGATCTCGACGACCCCGCTGAAGTCGGTGAACCGGCCGCGCACGCTGGAGATCCCCAGGTGCTGTGCGACTGCGCCGACGGTGGAGTGGGCGGGGTCGATCATCCAAGGTCCCGGGGCCGGGAGCGAGGTGTCTCCCTGGCGGGACAGCGTGATCGTGCCGAGCGCGGCCGTCCCCGATGCCGTGACGATCGCCGTCGCCGCGGTGGGGGACCAGCCGATCGCGGTGACGATCGCGACGTACGGCCCGGGGGCGAGGACGGTGCTGTCGGTGACGACACCGTCCTCGTCGGCCTCGGCGCGCAGCACTTGACCGCCGGCCGTGTCGGTGAGGGTGACGACCGCGTGCGCCACGGCCCAGCCGTCGCGGTTGCGGATCTGTGCGGTCAGTGCCATCGCGGATCAGTCCTCGGGGTGGGAGAGGACGATCTCGTGGCCGTCGACGCCGTGGCCGGTGAGACTCACCGCGCTGGCCGCCGGCGGATAGCTGGTCGCCAGGACCGTGTACTCCCCGCCGTCGAGATCGGCGAAGGCGTACGCCCCGTCCGCACCCGTCGTCGCGGTCCCGACCACGTTGCCGGCCGCGTCGACCAGTGTCACCCGGGCGTCTGCGAGGGGGCCGAAGGCGGCCTTGACGACACCTGTCAGCCGGGCGCCGGTGACCAGCTCCACCTCGACCCGGGTGACCCCGGTCGCGCCGATCTCGATCGGCACGGCCTGCGGGCGGTAGCCCTCGGCGTTGACCGCCACCGTGGCCGGTCCCGGGACCAGCTCGTCGACGAAGAAGGTGCCGTCGGCGACCGTCGTTCCGGTGGCGATCAGGTCGCCGCGTACGTCGGTCACGATCACCATCGCACCCTGGACCGGCGCGCCGTCCTCGCCGCTTCGCACGATGCCCTTGAGGCCCGTGGTGCCGCTGAGCAGGAGGTCGTACGCCACCGGCTCACCGCCCACGATCACCGTCGATGCCTGCGGCTGGAAACCGTCGGCCGAGGCGATCAGGACATACGTCCCCGAGCCGGGTGCGTCCACGGCGTAGGAGCCGTCGCCGTGGGCGACCGACCGGCCGAGCTGGCGCCCCGACAGCGAGATCAGCGTGACGGCGGCGTGTGGGACCGGGACACTGCCGGCGCCACGGACGAACCCGTGCAGCGCGATCCCGTTGCCGGCAGGAGCGGACGCGGCCGGAGCGGGGGCGTCAGCAGGGTGCTGCTCGGGCACTCCGGCGACGGCCTCGGCGACAGCCGCGGGCCCGTCGACGTCGCCCGCCTCCTCGGCAGCCTGGGCGAGCCCGCCCTTGGTCTTCAACGGCACCTCCTTGATGAACACCACGAGCACGAGCGCGACGACTGCTGCCGCCGCGGCCACCAGGAAGATGTCGGCGATGCCGTGGCCGTACGCACTCTCCAGCACGGTTCGCAGCGGCTCGGGGATCTTGTCCATGTCGGGGATCTCGCCCGAGGTGCCCTGGGCCATCGCGGCGTACCTCGGTCCGAGGTCGGCCAGACCGTCCTTGACGTAGTCGCCGACCCGGTTCGCCATCAGGGCGCCGAGCGCGGAGACGCCCATCGCGCCGCCGAGGCTGCGGAAGAACGTCACCATCGAGCTGGCGGCGCCGAGGTCGGCGGGTGCGACCTGGTTCTGCGTGGAGAGGACCAGGTTCTGCATCGTCATGCCGACACCCAGGCCGAGAACCGCCATGAAGACGGCGACGTGCCAGTACTCGGTGTCGTAGCGGATCGTGCCGAGCATGCCCAGCCCGCCGACGATCAGTGCGGCGCCGACCACGAGCCAGGCCTTCCACTTCCCGGTGCGGGTGATGACCTGCCCCGAGATGGTCGAGGAGAGGAACAGTCCGGCGATCATCGGGATCGTCATCACGCCGGCCATCGTCGGTGACTTGTCGCGGGCCAGCTGGAAGTACTGGCTGAAGAAGATCGTCCCGGCGAACATCGCCACACCGACGAAGAGCGAGGCGAACGAGGAGAGCGTGATCGTCCGGTTGCGGAACAGTCGCAACGGGATGATCGGCTCTGCGGCCTTCGACTCGACGATGCCGAAGATCGCCAGGAGGGCCACCGAGCCGCCGACCATGGCCGCAGTCTCCCAGGAGGCCCAGTCGTACTTGTCGCCGGCGAAGGTGACCCAGACGAGCAGCAGGCAGACGCCGGCTGCCATGAAGAACGCGCCGGCCCAGTCGACCTTGACGCCCTCCCGCCTGACGACGGGAAGGTGCAGGGTCTTCTGCAGCACGATGAAGGCGACGATCGCGAACGGGATGCCGACGTAGAAGCACCAGCGCCAGCCGAGCGAGTCGGCGTCGGTGATGACCCCGCCGAGCAACGGGCCGCCGACGGTGGCGACCGCGAAGACGGCACCGAGGTAGCCCGAGTAGCGGCCGCGCTCCCGCGGGGAGATCATCGCCGCCATGATGATCTGAGCCAGGGCGGTCAGGCCGCCCATGCCGATGCCCTGGACCGCCCGGGCGGCGATCAGCTGCTCCGGGTTCTGGGCCAGACCGGCGACGGCCGATGCCGCTACGAAGAGGACCAGCGCGATCTGCATCAGCAGCTTCTTGCTGAACAGGTCGGCCATCTTGCCCCACAGCGGGGTGGTGGCCGTCATGGTGAGCAGGGTGGAGGTGACCACCCAGGTGTAAGCCGACTGCCCGCCGCCGATGTCGGCGATGATCTCAGGAAGTGCGTTGGAGACGATCGTGGAGGAGATCATCGCCACGAACATGCCGAGCAGCAGGCCCGAGAGTGCCTCCATGATCTCGCGGTGAGACATCTGACCGTGCAGGGCCCCGGGGGCACCGTCGGACGAGCCTCCCGGTGGACCTGCGTGCGTCCGTTCGGCGGTCGTCGTTGCCATGGACTTCCCTTCTGTATCGAGCACAGCGGTGCTGGGTAGAGCCTCAGCTGCGTACGTGGGTGAGCGTGTGTGCTGGGCAGACGACGCTGTCGTGCAGCTTGGCCATGAGCCGGATCAGCTCGCGGACCTCGTCGTCGCTCCAGTCGCTGAGCCGCTCGGAGAGCAGCTCGGTCATGTGGTCGGAGAACCCGGCGAGCAGGGCTCGCCCGGAGGCGGTGAGACACAGCAGGCGTGATCGGCCGTCCGCCGGGTTGGGGGAGCGTGCGAGCCAGCCGTGGTCGGCCAGGTAGGAGACGTGGCGGCTGGTCACCGAGATGTCGACGGCGAGGAGATCGGTGAGCTCGCTGATGGTCATCTCGCCGTGCTGGCTCAGGAGCCCCAGCACGGCTGCTGAGCCGGCCGGTAGGCCGGGCGGGAGGCTGCGGGCGAGGCCCTTCTTGACGGCCCCGACCTCGCTGAGTCGATGCATCAGGTCGCGGTAGGTCGCCTGCTCCATCATCGCCCCTCTGTTTGGTTGACTTTTACAACCTTATGAAGAATAGGGGCCCGATGCAAATTGCTCCGCGGGCGAGTCGGGTTCGGGGAGACGGGCTAGGCGACCGTGCCGCGGGCAGCCCAGGCCGTCGCGGTCACGGTGAACGGGCCATTCCCGAGCCGCCGGCGGGCGACCTCCTCGAGCGCGGCGCGGCCGGCGTCGTCGAGCGACTCCAGGTAGTCGCCCGCCGGGCCGACGCCGAAGGTGTACGGGTCCCACCAGTCCTCGAACGTCGGGTGGGTGACGCGGACGGCCAGTCCGCTGGGCTCGACCTTGCGGAGGCCGGCCTGCTTGAACAGCTTCTCGAGGTCACCCATCCGGGAGCCGGCGAGAAGAGCCTCGTCCTCGGCCTCCGGGTCGATCTCGTGCACGCACGACCAGAACGGCGAGACGGCACCGGTGTCGGCGTCCCAGACGCACGCCGCGACGGTGCCGCCGGGCCTGGTGACCCGGATCATCTCCTCGATGCCCGCCGCCGGGTCGGTCATGAAGTGCACGACCAGCTGGGCCAGGGAGACGTCGAACCAGTTGTCGGCGAAGGGGAGCGCCTCTGCCACGCCGGTGTGCACATCGACCCTGGCCAGCTCGCGGGCGACCGCCTCGATGAAGGGTGGTGAGGGGTCGATGGCGGCCACCAGATGGGCTTCGGTGAGGGTCACGAGATGGCGGGTGAGCGTGCCCGGTCCGCAGCCGACGTCGAGCACCCGTTGGCCCATGCTGACTCTGGCGAAGTCGGCGAAGTGCGGGGTGAGTGGCTCGGCGTAGCGGCCCATGAACCGGGCGTACCTCTCGGCTGCGACCTCGAACCCCATGCTTCAGGCTAGGTCCGCCGTTCGCTGCGCCGACAGCCCCAAGTTCGGTATGTCCCGGTGCTGGTCGCTAGTGGGTCGACGGCGTCGTCTCGATCTCGGTGCGGTCGTCGGACCACAGCGTGTGGAAGGTGCCGTCCTTGTCGACGCGCCGGTAGGTGTGCGCGCCGAAGAAGTCGCGCTGGCCCTGGATGAGCGCGGCCGGGAGCCGGTCGGAGGCGAGCGAGTCGAAGTAGGCGAGCGCCGAGGAGAAGCCGGGTGCTGGGACACCGGCGGCTGCTGCGATCCCGACGACGCGCCGCCAGGCGTCCTCGCCGGAGGCGACCCCGTCGGCGAAGTAGGGGTCGACCAGCAGCGTCTCCAGGTCGGGTTTGGTCGCGTAGGCGTCCACGATCCGGTCGAGGAAGCGGGCCCGGATGATGCAGCCGGCCCGCCAGATCTTGGCGAGCGCGCCGAGATCGATGTCCCAGTCGTACTCCTTCGCTCCGGCCACGATCAGGTCGAACCCCTGCGCGTAGGCGACCACCTTCGAGGCGTACAGAGCCGCGCGTACGTCGTCGACGAACGTGTCGGGGACCTCGGGCGTCTTCGGGCGGGCCCTCGTCGAGCCCAGCACCGAGGCGCGCATCGCGCCGCGCTGGGCCGGCTTGGAGGAGACCGCCCGGGCGAAGACCGCCTCGCCGATGCCGGAGACCGGGATGCCGAGGCCAAGGGCGTTCTGCACGGTCCAGACGCCGGTGCCCTTCGAGCCGGCCTCGTCGAGGATGACGTCGACGAGCGGCGACCCGGTCTCGGCGTCCTTCTGGGCGAGCACCGCCGCGGTGATCTCGATCAGGTAGGACTCCAGGTCGCCTTTGTTCCAGTCCTTGAAGACGTCCACGAGCTGCGCAGGCGAGAGTCCGCCCACCCGGCGGAGGAGGTCGTAGGCCTCCGCGATCAGCTGCATGTCGGCGTACTCGATGCCGTTGTGGACCATCTTCACGAAATGGCCGGCACCGTCGGTGCCGATGTGGGTGACGCAGGGTTCGCCGTCGGCGACCGCGGCGATGCTCTTCAGGATCGGGCCCAGCGTCTCCCAGGCCTCGGCCGAGCCGCCGGGCATGATCGAGGGACCGTTGAGCGCACCCTCCTCGCCGCCGGAGATACCGGTGCCGACGAAGTTCAGGCCGCGCTCACGCAGGTCGCGCTCGCGACGGATGGTGTCGTTGAAGTTGGCGTTCCCGCCGTCGACGATGATGTCGCCGGGCTCGAACCGCTCGGCGAGCTGCTCGATCACCGCGTCGGTGCCCTTGCCGGCCTGGACCATGATGATCGCCGTACGCGGCTTGGCCAGGCTCGCCACGAAATCGTCGATCGTCTCGGAGGCGAGGAAGCCGGCCTCGGGATGCTCGGTGACCAGCTCGTCGGTGCGGGCGTAGGTGCGGTTGTAGACCGCCACCGTGTTGCCCTCGCGCGAGGCGAGGTTGCGGGCCAGGTTGGACCCCATCACGGCCAGGCCCACCACGCCGATGTTCGCGGACGTGCTGTCGGTGTTCGGCATCGCTGCTCCTCGTTGCTGCGTCTGGTTGCTGTGTCCGTTGCTGCGTCTGGGTTGGGCGGGTGCCACCATCATGCCCGCGGGGCGAAGACCATGTCCTCGGGGATCTCGAGCCCGAGCTGGGCGAGCAGGTCGAAGAGCACGCCGGCGACCTGCCGGGTGAGCCGCTCGACCACCTCGTCCCGGGTCTCGTCCTCGTGGTCGAGCCACCAGATGATGCTGGCGTCGACCATCCCCATCAGCCCGGCGAGGACGCCGTCGGGCGGCTCGCCGCTGAGCTCGGACTCGCTCAGGTATCCGCGCATCGCCCCGACGAGCTCGTTGAGGAAGCGGGTGCGTCCCATCCGGGCGCGGTGCAGCGCCTTGGTCTGCTGCTGGGCGGCGACGAAGCGGTAGAGGTTGGGGTGCTCGGCCGCCCAGTCGACGCACGACCCGATGACCCCGCCGATCACCTCGCGGGGTGTTCCGGTGCGAGCCAAGCTAGGGCGTACGCGGCGCAGCAGCTCGTTCGCGGCGAACCTCGTCACCTCGGCGTCGAGCTGGTCCTTGCCGGCGAAGTGTCGGTAGACGTTGGGCCGCGGCAGGCCGGCCCGCTCGGCGATCCGTGCCATCCCGACGGTGGGGCCGTCCTCTTCGATCGCCTCGACCGCGGCGAGCACCACTCGCGAGCGGCGTGAGTCGTCCTCGAGCGCCTCTTTCGCCGAGCGGCGCCGAACTGTCGAGTCGACCCACTTCGCAACGTCCACCACGTGTTCACCGTAGCGCTGATACACCTTGTATCCAGTCCGGGTACGGTGATACAACCTGTATCCAGTACATCGTGTCCCACTTACTCGTGGGGTGCCGACCGGAAGGAACGCCCGTGACCCGCCGCTCACCCTGGATGGACCAGGACCTCGAGGACCTGCGTGACCTCGCCCGCACCTTCTGCGAGAAGGAGATCAAACCCAACATCGACTCGTTCATCGCCAACAAGCAGGTCGACCGCGATCTGTGGAACCGGGCCGGCGAGCTCGGCCTGCTCTGTCTCTCCGTGCCGGAGGAGTACGGCGGTGGTGGTGGCACCTTCGCCCATGAGGCCGTGCTGATCGAGGAGCAGGCCCGCGTCGGTGACTCCTCCTGGGGTGCCCCGCTGCACAGCGGGATCGTCGCGCACTACCTGGTGGCGTACGGCACCGAGGAGCAGAAGCAGGAGTGGCTGCCCAAGATGGCCAGCGGAGAGGTGGTCGCCGCCGTCGCGATGACCGAGCCCGGCACCGGATCGGACCTGCAGGCGATCAAGTCGAAGGCCATCCGTGACGGCGACGACTATGTCGTCAACGGCGCCAAGACGTTCATCACCAACGGCCTCCAGGCGGACATGGTGCTGGTCGCGGTCAAGACCAACCCGGAGGAGAAGGGCGCCGGGATCTCGCTGGTGATCGTCCCTACCGATACCCCCGGTTTCCGGCGTGGGCGGGTGCTCAACAAGATCGGGATGAAGGGGCAGGACACCTGCGAGCTCTTCTTCGACGACGTACGCATCCCCGCAGCCAACCTGCTCGGCGCGAAGGAGGGGGAGGGCTTCGTCCAGCTCATGCTGCAGCTTCCGCAGGAGCGTCTGATCGTCGCGCTCGGTTGTGTGGCGGCGATGGAGTTCGCCTACGAGGAGACGATCTCCTACGTTCACACCCGCACCGCCTTCGGCCGCCCGGTCTTCGGCTTCCAGAACACCAAGTTCACGATGGCCGAGGTCGCCACGGAGGCACGGGTGGCGCGCTCCTTCATCGACGAGTGCATCGAGCTGCACATCAAGGGCGAGCTCGACATCCCGACAGTCGCGATGGCGAAGTACTGGTGCTCCGAGCGCGCCATGAAGGTCGTCGACAAGTGCGTGCAGATGCACGGCGGCTACGGCTACATGGAGGAGTACCCCATCGCTCGTGCCTTCACCGACCTGCGCGTCCAGCAGATCTACGCCGGCACGACCGAGATCATGAAGGAGATCATCAGCCGCTCCCTGCCCGTCCCGAGCTAGGGCTCGGGACGGGCCTCGGAGCGGGGCTCAGGCTGCGGCGCTGGGCGGCGCGGCGCGGAAACGAGCCGGCCGTCCAGCGACGCCGAGCGCCCGCCATGCCCAGTTGGTCAGCGGCGTACGCAGCCCCAGGTTGTCGAAGAGCATCCGCACGTCGGCGAAGAGATGGCGGCGGAAGGCCGCGGCCTCGGGGCCCTCGCCCCAGACCTCGCGAACGACCGAGTCGGGCAGGCCCATGAGCTCGCGGTCGGCGCGGGACGGGATGATGATGGCGTCCGCGCCGAGGCGCATGGCGAGCGGCGTGAGGATCCCGAGGGTGATGCGCGAGACCGGGTTGAGCTCGGGTGCGTGCTCCTCGAGCCAGGCGTGCGCGAACCCGATGTGGCGGGCCTCCTCGGCGATGTGGATGGCCATGATCCGGTCCAGGAGCGGGTGGGTGCCGCCGGAGCGCATGACCTCCTTCTGCACGTGGTCGATCGGCTCCTCGCCGGCGAGGATGATGGCGAAGAAGAGCGCGGGGTAGAGGCCGCCGAGATGTCCCACCAGCGGGATGGCCCGCATCAGCCACTCGGGTGCTCCGGCGACGTCGGGGCACACCCGGTTGGTGAACTCCTGGAACATCTGGATGTGGTGGGTCTCCTCGGTGAGCTCGTGCATGAAGTAGCGGAACTCAGGGTCGCCGTTCTCGACGCCCATCAGGAACTGGGTGCCGCCCAGGAGCAGCAGCTGCTCGAACTGGGAGCCGGTCTTCACCATCGCGGTGAGGCGGTGTCGCCCGACCTCGATCTGCCGCGCCTTGGGCAGCGACTGGTACCAGGGGTGGGCGCCGAGCAGGTCGAGCGGAGGCAGGATCCAGCGCTCGTCGTCCTCGTCGACGGCCATCTCCGCGGCGTCCCAGTCGACGTCCTTGAACGCGTTGAAGTACTTCTCGACCGAGGCCTCCGACAACGTACGCAGCGTCTCGTCGTACCTCCGGCGGACGTGCGGCCGGGGCGCGATCACGCGGGCCGGGGTGCTGGCCACCGCGCCCACGTAGCCACCGATCGAGCGAAGTGTCTGCACAACCATCCGAGCCTCCTTGCGCGATGTTGATACATCATCAAGGTACATGGGATTTGTGTCCCGGAAAACGCTTTTGGAGGTGTGTCTCGCTCAGCAGATCTCGGCGGCCAGCGCCTTGCGCACTCCGGCGACCAGGTCCTCCGGGGTCCGGGCGGGGCGGTCGAAGGTGGTGCGCGCGCTGTGCGCCCCGCGGTCGTCGACCCACTGGAACTCGAAGCCGTCGGCGCGGAGCCTGGCGATCTGGGCGGCGAGGATGCTGTCGACCGGGAGGTAGGTGCGGGTTGCGACCGCCTCGCGGAGCTCGTCGCCATGGTGGTTGTTGAGGTGGTCCTGGTTGCGGTGGAGCACGCCGTCGTTGAGGTCGAGGTCGCGGTCGGTGAAGGTGTCGAGCGGGATCGGGAGCGCCTCCCCGTCCGCGCGGACCAGCATGACGCCGGAGACGTCCATGACCACCTCCTCCCACTCCGTCTCGCAGCAGGTGCAGGCGTCGGTACGCAGCCACCTGAGCGTGCCGGTGAGCCGGACCGCCTCGTCGCCGCCGAGGGTTCCCTGCAGGACCAGCACTGCATGGCTGCCTCGGCGGCCGGCGTACGCCAGGCGCTGCTCGGGTGGGCAGAGGAAGGTTGGCCGCCCGCCGTCGTCGGCGAAGCCCTGCATCTCGAGCTCCTCCATCGAATAGGGGATCCCGTCGATGACCACGCTTCCGCCGCGAGGGCAGGACAGGATGCTGCGGGCAATGCTGGCGGTCGGGTCCATGGCGCCTCCGTGAGGTAAGCCTTACCTAAACACGAGTGGGTGCGCTGGGACAAGTGATCGTCCGCCCGAGCGGAGGGGTGCGTCTTCTCGAGCTGGTCGCCGGGCGTGCCCGGCGTGGCCCGCTCAGAATCCGATCGGCAGACCTGCGTAGTTCTCCGCGAGCCCAGCCGCGGCGTGCTCGCTGGAGGTCACCCAGCGCAGCTGGGAGAGCTGAAGCTGGGTGTCGAACGCGTCCGCGGCGGTGTGCAGCATGGTGGTCATCCACCAGGAGAAGTGGGTGCAGCGCCAGACCCGACGCAGCGCGGTCACGGAGTAGCCGTCCGCCAGGCGCGGGTCACCTTCGAGGAGCGCGCTGAGCGCTGGTGCGAGCAGGGCGACGTCGGCGATGGCGAGGTTGAGACCCTTGGCGCCGGTGGGCGGGACGATGTGGGCGGCGTCGCCGGCCAGGAAGAGCCGGCCGTGGCGCATCGGCGTGGAGACGTGGGAGCGCATCGGGAGGACGCTGCGGTCGGTGATCTGGCCGGGCTGGAGCGTCCAGTCGTTCTGACCGTGGCCGAGCCGGGCGGCGAGCGCGTCCCAGATCCGGTCGTCGGACCAGCTCGCCGGGTCGGTGCCGTTGGGCACCTGGAGGTAGAACCGGGAGACGCTCTCCGAGCGCATCGAGTGGAGGGCGAAGCCGTCGGGGTGCCAGGCGTAGATCAGCTCGTCGGTCGAGGGCGCGACGTCGGCGAGGATGCCGAACCAGCTGTAGGGATAGGTGCGGTCCCAGCTCTCTCGGGCCGGGATCGCGGCCCGGCTGGGGCCGAAGGAGCCGTCGCAGCCGACGATCGCGTCCGTGACCACTGTTCGGGCACGGCCCTCGGAGTCGGTGAAGGTGACCGAGGGGCGGTCGGACTCGATGTCGTGCAGCGCGGTCTCGGTGACCTCGTAGTGGACGACCTGCCCGGCGGCTTTGCGGGCGTCGATCAGGTCCTTCTGCACCACGGTCTGGCCGTAGACGTAGACCGCGCGGCCGACCAGGTCGACGAAGTCGAGGTGATGGCGCTCCTCGGGCCACTGCAAATAGATCCCGCGGTGCTTGTCGGCGTCGCGATTCAGCCGGTCGCCGAGGCCGACCTCGGTGAGCAGATCGACGCTCGACTGCTCCAGGATGCCGGCGCGGATCCGGGCCGCGACGTACGCCTCCGACCGGGTCTCCACCACGACCGAGTCGACTCCGTCGGCCGCGAGGAGATGGCTCAGCAGCATCCCTGCGGGACCGGCGCCGACGATCACGACCTGCGTACGTTCATCTGCCATGGGATGAGTCAACCTTCGTTCGGGTGGTCGCCGCCACAGCCTCTTTCCACTGGGCGAAAAGGCGGTGCTGTGGAGCCAAATGATGCGGACGGGCTCTTGTGCCAGTAGCGGCACGTCCCTACGGTCTAGGCAATCCACGTTGTGACCCGAGTCACAAACTGAGAAGGAGCGCCCCTGATGCCCGACGTCCTCGCTGACCGCGCCGCCCTCGAGTCCCAGATCGGCGACCAGACCATGGTCGACATCCTCGCCAAGGTGGTCGCCGAACGCGGCGCCGAGCCGGCCTTCTCCGACCGGCACACCGCCGACGGCACCGGCTGGCGCACGCTGACCTGGGGCGAGCTGCACCAGCGGGCGCGCGAGCTCGCGGCTGCGTACATCGAGGCTGGTCTGAAGCCGGGGGACTCGGTCGCGATCATGGCCGCGAACCGCATCGAGCACGTCATCGCAGACATGGCCGCGGTGCTCGCCGGCGGGGTCCCGATCAGCATCTACAACACCCTCGCGCCCGACCAGGTGGGCTATGTCGCCGAGCATGCGGACCCGCGGATCGTGGTGCTGGAGACCGACGATCACGTCGCCCGCTGGGCGCTCGGGTTGAAGCGCGAGGAGATCGTCCGTGTCATCACGATCGACACGACGCTGGCAGACGATCCGCGAGCGATCGCCTGGGGCGACTTCTTGTCCTCGGGGGCGGCCGCGCTGGCCGAGGTCGGCGACGAGCTGGACGCTCGCAGCGCCGCGGTGACCCAGGACGACACCGTCACCATGCTCTACACCTCGGGCACGACCGGGCAGCCCAAGGGGGTGGTGCTCACCCACCGCAACATCGTCTTCGAGACGACCTCCTCGTTGGCGACCTCCGGTGTCGAGGAGCCGGGGGTGCTGGTCTCCTACCTGCCGTTCGCGCACATCGCCGAGCGGGTGCTCAGTCTCTACATCCCGCAGTTCAACGGCGGTCACGTCTACCTGATCCAGGACCCCTCGTTGCTGCTCGCCACCCTCCAGGAGGTGCATCCGACCAGCTTCTTCGGGGTGCCCCGGGTCTGGGAGAAGATCCGCACCGGCGTCACCGCGCTGCTCGCCGCCGAGACCGACGAAGCCAAGCGGGAAGCCGTGGAGAAGGCGATGGCGGTCGGGCTCGCCTACGTCGAGTCGCAGCAGACCGGACAGACGACGTCGGCCGAGCTCCAGGCGCAGTTCCAGGAGGCCGACGCGGCGGTGCTCTCGATCATGCGCGCGCTGCTCGGTCTCGACAAGGTCGAGTGGGCAGCCAGTGCGGCCGCGCCGATGCCGATCGAGGTGGCGAGGTTCTTCGCCGGCCTGGGGCTGAAGATCTATGACGTCTACGGCATGACCGAGACCACCGGGGCGGCCACCGGCAACGGTCCCGACGGCTTTCGTCTCGGCACCGTCGGCCGCGCGCAGCCCGGGATCGAGGTGCGCATCGCCGATGACGGCGAGATCCTGTTCCGCGGTCCGATCATGACCCCTGGCTACGTACGACGGCCGGAGGCCACCGCCGAGCTCTTCGACGCCGACGGCTGGCTGCACACCGGTGACATCGGCTCGCTGGATGAGGACGGGTTCCTGACCGTGGTCGACCGCAAGAAGGAGATGATCATCAGCTCCGCGGGCAAGAACATCGCGCCGTCCAACATCGAGAACCTCCTCAAGGAGAGCCCGCTGGTCGGGCACGCCATGGTGGTCGGTGACGGTCGCTCGTACGTCGTCGCCGTGCTCACCCTGGACGGCGAGATCGCTCCGGTGGTCGCTCAGAAGCTCGGGGTCGAGGCCGGCTCGCTCGCCGAGCTCGCCCAGCACCCGGTCATCCGTGGCGCCGTGGCCCAAGCCGTGGACGCCGCCAACGCCCGGCTCTCGCGCCCCGAGCAGGTCAAGGCCTTCGAGCTGCTCAGCCAGGAGTGGACCGCCGAGTCCGAGGAGCTCACCCCGACCCTGAAGCTGAAGCGCCGGGTGGTGAGCAAGAAGTACGCCGACATCATCGACGGGCTGTACGCCGAGGCGAGAGGCTGAGCCGCGCGGGTTGTGAAGCTGAGAGTGACCTATAGGCGCGTGGCTGCGTACGGCCGAGGTGCAGGAGGAGCTG
>NZ_JBEXSD010000096.1:0-13798 GCF_040613495.1 Nocardioides sp. NPDC006273
AGCTCGAGAATGCGGCCAAGAAGCTCGCGATCACCCTCGACCAGGAATCCGTGGTGGCCCAGGCCGCGAACGCGGAGAAGGACCGCCGGGTCAGCTGCCGCTCCGGAGTGACCTATAGGCCACTCTCAGCTTCACAACCCTGGGGGACTACTCCGGCACGAGGCGGTAGGCGCCGTCGGAGGCCGAGGTGGCCATCGAGGCGTAGGCCCGCAGGGCCGCGGAGACCTTACGGTCGCGGTTGACCGGGGTGTAGGGCTTCTCGCGCTTCTCCTGAGCCGCGCGTCGCTGGCCGAGGACGATGTCGTCGACGTCGAGCGAGATCGAGCGGTTCGGGATGTCGATGGAGATCTGGTCGCCGTCCTCGATGAGCGCGATCAGGCCGCCGCCGGCCGCCTCCGGGGAGACGTGGCCGATCGAGAGGCCGCTGGTGCCTCCGGAGAAGCGGCCGTCGGTGATCAGCGCACACTTCTGGCCCAGACCGCGGCCCTTGAGGAAGGAGGTCGGGTAGAGCATCTCCTGCATGCCCGGCCCGCCCTTCGGCCCCTCGTAGCGGATCACCACCACGTGGCCGGCCTCGACCATCTTGCCGAGGATCCCCTCGACCGCGGCGTCCTGGGACTCGAAGACGATGGCCGTGCCGGTGAAGGTGAGGCAGTCGTCGGGGACGCCGGCGGTCTTGACGACGCAGCCGTCGGGGGCGATGTTGCCCGACAGGATCGCCAGCCCGCCGTCGGCGGAGTAGGCGTGCTCGAAGTCGCGGATGCAGCCCTCGGCGGCGTCGGTGTCGAGGCTCGCCCAGAGGTTCTCGGTGGAGAACGCCTCGGTCGTACGCACCCCGCCGGGCGCGGCGAGGAAGAGGTCGAGCGCCTCCTGGCTGGGGCTCTCGGCGCGGATGTCCCAGGCGCCGAGCCACTCGTCGATGGTGTCGGAGTGGATGGTGTGGACGTCCTCGTTGAGCGCACCACCGCGGCGCAGCTCGCCGAGCAGGGCGGGGATGCCACCGGCGCGGTGGACGTCCTCCATGTGGTATTTCGGGCTGTTGGGGGCCACCTTGCTCAGGCACGGGACCCGGCGCGAGATCTCGTCGATGTCGTGCACGTTGAAGTCGAGCTCGGCCTCGCGGGCGGCCGCGAGCAGGTGCAGCACGGTGTTGGTCGAGCCGCCCATGGCGACGTCGAGCGCGACCGCGTTCTCGAAGGCGCTGCGGCTGGCGATGCTCCGCGGCAGGACGGACTCGTCGTCCTCCTGGTAGTAGCGACGGCAGAGCTCGACGACCGTACGCCCCGCCTCCTCGAACAGCGCACGGCGCTTGGCGTGGGTGGCCAGGGTCGAGCCGTTACCGGGCAGGCTCAGGCCGATGGCCTCGGTGAGGCAGTTCATCGAGTTGGCGGTGAACATGCCCGAGCACGAGCCGCAGGTCGGACAGGCGGCGCGCTCGACCGTGTCGAGGAGCTCGTCGCTGACGTCCTCGTTGACGGAGAGCACCATCGCGTCGACCAGGTCGAGCTTGTCGTGGACCAGGCCCTCGACAGCGACCGTCTTGCCGGCCTCCATCGGGCCGCCGGAGACGAAGACCACCGGGATGTTGAGGCGCAGGCTGGCCAGCAGCATGCCCGGGGTGATCTTGTCGCAGTTGGAGATGCACACGATCGCGTCGGCGCGGTGCGCCTCGACCATGTACTCCACCGCATCCGCGATCAGCTCGCGGCTCGGCAGCGAGTAGAGCATCCCGGCGTGACCCATCGCGATGCCGTCGTCGACGGCGATCGTGTTGAACTCCTTCGCCACTCCCCCAGCCTCCTGGATCGTCTCGGCGACGATCTTGCCGAGGTCACGCAGGTGGACATGGCCGGGCACGAACTCGGTGAACGAGTTGGCGATCGCGATGATCGGCTTGCCGAAGTCGTCATCGGTCATGCCGGTCGCACGCCACAGCGCGCGGGCACCCGCCATGTTGCGGCCCGAGGTCGAGGTTGCGGAGCGAAGAGTGGGCATATCGCAAGGCTAGACCCGTTGGTATGGCTCTCCGAACACGCGCCATGCGGTGGACGGCGATCGATCGCTTCAGACCGGAGCCGGCCAGCGGGGCCCTGAAATGCCGGGCGGAGCCTTGAAATGGCTGTGGGCCCATGGCGAAAGCCATGAGCCCACAAAACGATCTGTAACGGAGAGACCTGCCTCCGCCTTCACCTACAGGCTAGGCCCATGACAGCGACTCCTCAACCGAGCGATACGCAGGCCCGCATCGCCTCGTTGCTGAGCACACCGCGATTGACGCCCTACCTCACGCTGACCAACGGCAACCTGAAGGAAGCCCTCCAGCTCTATCGCTGGAGCATCGAGCTCTCGGGTGCGCTCTATGAAGCCGTTCACGTGGGCGAGGTGATTCCGCAATCGCCTCGCCCATCTCGAGCCGGTCCTCGCCACGAACACCGCACTGACAGCTCACGTACGGCGCGTTCGCGAGATTCTCGAGACCATCGACCCGACGGCGGCTACCTGGTTCGTGTCCCGGCAGCGGGTCAACGCGGTCCTTGCCGCTCGCCAGTGAGCCACCCCAGACCGGCCCCAGACCGGCCCCGGGCCGACCACCGGCGCCCGGTCGAAGGATCTGGTTGGATTCACGCCATGTCCCCCGAGAGCGCCGAAGACTTCTACGCCCGCATCGCTGCTGCAACCGACACCGACGGCCGACTGCCGGTCGCGGTCGAGGAGATGCCGGGGTGGGACATCTACCCGTACGAGGTCGACTCGCTGCGCCTCAAGCCCCTGCGACCGCTGGCAGATGCCGAGCCGACCCGCGCTGGCGAGGACCCCGCAGAGTGCTGGTGCGTCGACGGGACATGGGGAGAGTGGCACGAGACGTACGCCTGGGGAAACGACCGCTGGCGGCTGACGATGATGCGAGAGACCGGGCTCCCGGTGATGTTCAGCCTCACCCCGCTCGTCCACTGTGACCTTCCGACGGTGCCGATGGAGCTCGCCGGAGAGATGGGGCAGCTGGTCGTGGCGATCTCGGCCGCCATCGAGGAGCTGCCGAGCGTCGGACGGGTGCAGATCGCCAAGTGGGGCGACGGCGGCGCCCACCTCCACCTGGCATTTCTCGGGCGACCCGAGCGGATCCTGCAGTTCCGCGGCAGTCCGTTGCTGGACTGGGAGGAGAACCTCCCACGCGTGCCGCTCGAGGTCCTGCGAGCCAACGCCGCCTTCGTCGCGGAGCGGGTGATCAAGACTGTCGGTGGCGACGGCCCAGCCTGGTAGTCGCGCAGACAGCAGCGATCATGCACGTCACACCTTCGCAGCTCTGACCACCATCACGTCGGGGATGTCGCGGAGGATCTCGCGCCAGGTCTCACCGGCGTCGGCAGAGGCCCAGACGGAGCCGTTGCGGGCGCCGAAGTAGACCCCGGCCGACTCGTGGTCGTCGGCGCACATCGCATCGCGCATGACTCCGACGTAGAAGTGGTCGGGCAGGCCCGAGTCGAGCGCCTCCCAGTGGTCGCCGGCGTCGCGCGAGCGCCACACGATCGGCTTGGCCTCCGGTGGGTAGCGGGACTCGCCGGCACCGATCGGGAAGGTGAAGATCGTGTCGGGCTCCTTGGGGTGGACGACCATCGCGAAGCCGAAGTCGGTGGGCAGGCCGTCGGCGATGGACTTCCAGGAGGCGCCCTCGTCGTCGGAGCGGTAGACACCGCCGTGGTTCTGCAGGTAGAGCCGCTCGGGGCGCGACGGGTGGCGAGCGACCTTGTGGACGCACTGGCCGAACTCGGGGTACTGCTGCCCCTCGGGCAGGAAGACCGCGATGATGCCGTTGTTGCGCGCTTCCCAGGACTTTCCGCCGTCACGGGTCTGGTAGACGCCACCGGTCGAGATCGCCGCGGTCACCGAGTCCGGATCGGTGGGGTGCGGCAGGATCGTGTGGAAAGCCTGCCCGCCGAACCCCTCGCTCCACTCGGTGCGGTGGGGGTGGTCCCACAGCCCGCGGACCAGCTCGAAGGACGCGCCGCCGTCCTGCGAGCGGAAGATCGCGCCCGGCTCGACGCCGGCCCAGATCGTGCCTTCCGGGAGGCCGGGCTGGAGCTGCCATACCCGAGCCAGGCTCGCGTCGACGTCCTCGGGGAACGACATCGAGGTCTCGGTCCAGGTCTCACCGCCGTCGGCCGAGGTACGCACCAGCGCACCCAGCCACAGCGAGGAGCATCCGGCAAGGACTCGCCCGGTCCCGGGCTCGATCATGGCGGAGTAGATCTCCTCCATGTCATGGTGCGGACCGGTGAAGTCCCAGTCCTGCCGGGCGTCGTCAGAGCGCCCTATCCACAGACCCTTGCGGGTCCCGACCAGCAGCTGCGTACCCATGCTTCCAGCATCCACCCGCTCATCGTCTGTGGCCAGGAGATTCCAGCGAAAGAACACCGAAGGAAAACATCTTGCCTCGTCGACGCCGGCCGGGCCCGGCTCTTCGGCCTGGGACCACCCAGCCCCTAGCCTGAAGCCATGACCAGACCTGTTGCCTGGGAGACGTTCACCGCGATCCTCTTCGACCTCGACGGCGTGATCACGCCGACCGCGGTCGTGCACATGCGTGCCTGGGAGGAGATGTTCAACGCCTACCTGCAGGAGAAGACCCCGGGCGCGCCCGCCTACACCGACCAGGACTACTTTGCCTACGTCGACGGCAAGCCGCGCTACGACGGCGTGCGTGACTTCCTCGTCTCCCGCGGAATCCGGCTTCCCGAGGGCACCCCGGAGGACCCGCCGGAGCTGGAGACCGTCTGTGGTCTCGGCAACCGGAAGAACAACGCCTTCAACCTCGTGCTCGAGCGCGACGGCGTGGAGGCCTACCCCGGCTCCGTCCAGCTCCTGGATCACCTCGCCGCGCTCGACGTCCGGCTAGGCGTCGTCTCCTCGTCGGTCAACGCGCCGACCGTACTGAAGGCGGCCGGGCTCCTGGACCGGTTCGAGACTGTCGTGTCGGGAGCCGTCGCAGATGAGCAGGGTCTGCCCGGCAAGCCTGCACCGGACACCTTTGTCTACGCCGGTAAGGTCCTGGGAGCCACCCCGGGCGAGGCCGTCGTCCTGGAGGACGCCGTCTCCGGGGTGCGCGCCGGCAGGGCAGGCGAATTCGCGCTCGTCGTCGGGGTCGATCGCGGCGCAGGCCACGACACCCTCACGGCCGCCGGCGCCGATCTCGTCGTATTCGACCTTGCTGAACTTGTACCTAGTGGACACAGTCCTGATCCTGCTCGAGGAGCACAGCAGTGAAGACCAACGTCGGCCCGAACCCGATGGACCGGGCCCGTTACCCCATCGACCCGTGGCGGCTGGTGGAGACCAGCTACTCCCCCGAAGATCTCGGCCTGACCGAGACGATCTTCAGCGTCGCCAACGGCTACCTCGGCATGCGCGGCACCCCGGAGGAGGGGCGCCCGACCTACGCGCACGGCACCTTCATCAACGGCTTCCACGAGACCTGGCCGATCCGCCACGCCGAGAACGCCTACGGCTTCGCCAAGACCGGCCAGACCATCGTCAACGCCCCCGACGCCAAGATCATGAAGATCTATGTCGACGATGAGCCGCTGACCTTCGGCACCTCCGACCTGGAGGAGTACGAGCGTGTGCTCGACTTCCGCGAAGGCGTGCTGCGGCGACACCTGGTGTGGCGTACGCCCTCGGGCAAGCGGGTCGCGATCGACTCGACCCGGATGGTGTCGATGACCCAGCGTCACCTCACGATCCAAACCCTGGAGATCACCATGCTGAGCGGCTCGGCGCCGATCGTGGTCTCCTCCCAGCTGCTCAACCGGCAGGACGGGAAGGACGAGTATCACGTCCCGTCGGCCGCGCTCGGCGAGGGCATGGACCCGCGCAAGTCGACCTCCTTCGACACCCGTGTGCTGATCCCCCAGATGTCGGAAGCCGACGAGGAGCGGATGACCCTCGGCTACCGGTGCGCCAACTCCGGGATGACGATCGCGGTCAGCGCCGCCCACCAGCTCGACACCCCGGACCCGGTCGAGACCGTCGTTCGCGCCGAGGACGATCTGGCCAAGACCGTCTTCCGGGTCGACGCGACCGAGGGCAGCACGCTGCGGATGCAGAAGACGGTGGCGTACCACACCTCCCGCGGGGTGCCGGTGCGCGAGCTGGCCGATCGCTGCGAACGTACGCTCGACCGGGCGACCCGCCAGGGTGCGAGCCACCTGGAGCGCGATCAGCGCGACTGGTACGACGAGTTCTGGTCGGCCGCCGACGTCGAGATCTCCGCCGCCGCCGAGGCGGACGCCGAGGACATCGCGGCGGCCCAGCAGGCGATCCGGTTCAACCTCTTCTCGCTCGCCCAGGCGACCGCCCGCACCGACGGGCTCGGCGTCCCCGCGAAGGGGGTCACCGGGTCCGGCTACGAGGGGCACTACTTCTGGGACACGGAGTGCTACGTCATCCCGTTCCTCTGCTACACCCAGCCCGAGGTCGCCCGCAACGTGATGCATGCCCGCTCGGTGATGCTTCCGGCGGCCCGGCAGCGGGCGCTGGAGATGGCGGCGAAGGGCGCGCTCTTCGCGTGGCGCACCATCAACGGGCAGGAGGCTTCGGCCTACTACGCCGCCGGCACCGCGCAGGTGCACATCGACGCCGACATCGCCTTCGCGCTGATGAAGTACGTCTACGCGACCGGCGACACCGGCTACCTCATCCGCGAGGGCGTCGACATCCTGGTCGAGACCTCTCGGATGTGGGCAGACCTCGGCTTCTGGCGCCACAACGGCGAGCCGTCCTTCCACATCCACGGCGTGACCGGGCCGGACGAGTACACCACGGTGGTCAACAACAACCTTTTCACCAACGTGATGGCCCGCTACAACCTGGAGAAGGCCGTAGAGACCATGGAGATGCTCCGCAAGGAGCATCCGCGTGAGCACGCGCAGGTCATGGGCCGGCTCGACATCTCCCCGGACGAGGTCGAGGAGTGGGCTCGTTGCGCTGCCGCGATGCACATCCCCTACGACGAGGGGCTGGGGATCCACCCCCAGGACGACAACTTCCTCGACCGCGAGGTGTGGGACCTGCCCAACACCCCCGCCGACGTACGCCCCCTGCTGCTGCACTACCACCCGCTGGTCATCTACCGGTTCCAGGTGCTCAAGCAGACCGACGTGGTGCTCGCCCTCTTCCAGCAGGGCAACCGGTTCACCGCCGAGGAGAAGCGGGCCGACTTCGAGTACTACGACCCCATCACCACCGGTGACTCGACGCTGTCGGCGGTCGTGCAGTCGATCATGGCGGCCGAGGTGGGCTACCAGGACGACGCGCTGCGCTACTTCTACGACGCGCTATACGTCGACCTGCACAACATGCACGGCAACACCGTCGACGGCATGCACATCGCCTCCACCGGCGGCGTGTGGGGTGGGCTCGCGTGCGGCTTCGGCGGGATGCGCGACTACGACGGCAAGCTCTCCTTCGACCCGCGACTACCGGCAGAGTGGGGCTCCCTGGTCTTCCGCGTCCAGTGGCACTCGACCCGGATGCAGGTCGCGCTGACCGCCGACCAGATCGTCTTCACCGTCATGGAGACGACAGGCGAGGAGTTCGACATCCCGATCAGCGTCCGCGGCGAGGAGTTCGTGGTCGCCAAGGGCTCTCCGGTCATCGTGCCGCTCGCCGACCAGGGGCCGCGGATCGGCACCCACCTCGACGAGGAGCCGCACGGCGGCGTCCGGTCCGACGGGTCGAAGCTCACCGCCACCGTACCGACGCCGATCCCGCCGGAGGTCTACGAGCAGGAGCACGTCGAGCGCCTCGAGCACGCGACGATCCCGCACGACGGCTCGCACGGGTCCGAGCGGCTCGCGGAGGAGGCCAACGCGGCGGTCAACCTCTCCAACATCTCGCAGACAGACTCGGCGCAGTAGGCGGTCTTTGCCTGGCCCTAGACTGACCGGGTGGTTCAGCGCTTCTCGAACGGTAGATCTTCTCTCCGCACGAGGCTGGCCCACCCGGTCGTCCTGGTCCTGATCGGGATCGCGTCGGTTCAGGTCGGCGCGACGTTCGCGAAGTCGCTCTTCGACGAGGTCACCCCGACGGCGATGGTGTGGCTGCGGCTGTCGCTGTCCGCGCTGATCCTGCTGGCCATCACCCGGCCCCGGGTCCGCGGTCTCGCGCGCCGCGACTGGCTGGTCGTGGTCGCGTTCGGTGCCTCGTTGGGGCTGATGAACTGGGCGATCTACCAGGCCTTCGCGCGACTCCCGATCGGGATCGCGGTCACCATCGAGTTCATCGGCCCGCTCACGATCGCGCTGGTCACCTCCCGGCGGGCCCGGGACCTGGTCTGGGTCGCGCTGGCTGCCGCAGGGGTGGTGCTGCTCGGTGTCGAGCCCGGCCGGATCTCGATCCCGGGCGTGCTGTTCGCCCTGCTCGCGGGGGCCTGCTGGGCTGCGTACATCATGCTGTCGAAGGCGACCGGAGCGCGCTGGGAGGGGCTCGACGGGCTCGCCCTGGCATCCACCGTCGCGGCGCTCGCGCTGACGCCTGCGGCGATGGCGTACGCCGACGGGCTCGGGTCTCCGCACGTGTGGCTGGTGGGGCTGATGGTGGGCCTGATGTCATCGGTGGTGCCCTACTCCCTCGATCTCGTTGCCCTACGTTCGATCAAGTCGGGGCTCTACGCGATCCTGATGTCGCTGGAGCCGGCCGCCGGCGCGCTCGCCGCGATCCTGATCCTCCATGAGGGGCTCTCGGTCCTGCAGTGGCTGGCCATCGCCTGTGTCGTGGTCGCCTCCGCGGGGGCGACCCGGACCGGGAAGCCCGAGCATCACGTGCCGGCGGAGTCGACCCCGGTGTGACCTCGTAGGGCGCAAGGTGCTGCGTTTCACACAAGCGACATCGGAACGTCACTGACTCCGAATGTTCAGGTCACTACAATTCGGTGACAACTCCCCCTCTCTCTGCTCGGTCCTCTTCTGTCTTGGAGTTGCTCCGTTGTCGTCCATCACCACCCCTGTGTCCACTACCGCCGCCGCCCAGGTCGCCGTGCTGTTCGCCGCCCGCACCGCCGGCCGGATGGCCGGCCCCTTCCTACGACCGATCCAGCTGCTGATCGCCTGGCCGGTCGCTTCCCAGCTCGCCGCCCGGCACAACGCCAAGGCCGCCGAGGAGGAGCTCCTGCTCCGGCGTGCGGAGCGCGAGGAGGTCGAGCACTTCCTCCGGCTGCTCGCTTCGGAGAAGATGTCTGTATGAGCGAGCGGCAGCGAACGACGGCATGACCATGCCGAAGGCGATCGCCGAGTCCACGGTGGCGTTCCGCGACGTGCTCTCCGACGACGGCACGCTGATCCGCGCCTGGACCAACGACCCCGAGGGAGTCATCGACGGGCCGACGGTGCTCCTGTGCAACGGGCTCGGCACCAGCCCGTGGAACTGGCCGGCGCTGCTGCACACCTCCTGCGGCGTACGCGTCGTCTCGTGGCAACACCGCGGCACCTCCGGCTCGGCGCGCCCCACGGACCCGGAGCAGACCACGTCAAGACACTTCGCCGAGGACGCGCTGTCGGTGATGGACGCCTTCGCCCTCTCCCGGCCGGTCGTGATGGGCTGGTCGATCGGGGTCAACACCGCCTTCGAGCTGGCCGCGGACCATCCAGAACGGGTCTCCGGCGTCTTCGGTGTCGCCGGCGTGCCCGGCGACACCTTCAAGTCGATGCTGGGACCGCTGCGACTGCCCGCCCCGGCCGCCGCGATCCTCACCCGCACCGCGTCGAAGGTGCTGCGCCGCACCGGCTCCCTCATCACCCCCGTCGCGACCCGCCTCGACCTCGGGCCTCGGGCGATCGAGGTGTTCTCGAAGGCCGGCCTGATCGGCAAGGTCCCCGACCCCGAGCTCGCCGCGGCGGCGCTGGCCGAGTTCCTGACCACGCCGGTCGAGTGGTACTTCCACCTCGCGCTGCGCACCTCTCAGCGTCGCTCGGTCTCACCGCGCCGGATCAAGGTGCCGGTCGTGCTGGTCGCGGGCACCCGAGACCTCATCGCCGGCGCACGCCACATGTCCCGGGTCGCCGCCCGCGTCAAGAACGGCACCTTCGTCGAGCTCGACGGCACCCACTTCGTACAGATGGAGCAGCCCGACCGCGTCCACCAGCTGCTGCTCGGCTTTCTCGCCCGGGTAGCCGAGCACCAGCGCGTCTGACCTATCCGCTGGTCGAGCCTGCCGAGACCACCCCGGTGACCGTGGCCCGGCGGGCGACCCGTCGCAAGGTGGCGAGAACTGCCGGCCCGAGGAGGGCGATGGCGACGGCCGTGGTGATCGCGCGCATGGTGTCCCAGCTGCTGGTCGAGGTGACCAGGGTGTAGCGCAGGAACGTCGCCAGGTTCTCGCCGAGCGCAGCGCCGGGATCGTAGGACAGGTTGCCGCTTCCCCCGGGCACCGTGACTCCGGTGAGCAGCGGCCAGCCCTGCAGGTTGAGGAGGAGCCCATAGGCGTACGAGGCGAAGATCCCGTACGCCGCGAGCAGCCCGATCTCGGTGCGGCCGCTCGTGCGCGGCAGCAGGCCGGCCCCCATCGCCACCCAGGCGGCGCCGAGCATCTGGTAGGGCAGCCAGGGCCCGACGCCGGCGGTGACGAGCGCGGCGACGAACAGGCTCGTGCAGCCCAGCACGAACCCGAAGGCGGGGCCGAAGACGCGGCCGCCGAGAATCAGCATGAAGAAGACCAGCTCCACCCCGCCGGTGCCGGCCGAGACGGCACGCAGGACGGCCTCGATCGCGCTGAGCACGCCGAGGACCGCGATCATCCGGGTGTCGATCCCGCCCGCGGAGAGCTCGCTCAGCAGCACCACCAGCATCAGCGGCAGAAGCGCGAGGAAGATGAACGGCGGCTGCACCCGCTCGTAGCCGTGGAGCAGCAGCGGCCAGGCGAACATCATCAGGCCGGCCACGGAGATGATCGCGAGCAGTACGGCCGTCCGGGGCGAGAACCGGATCATCCCTCGGCCACCGCCTCGACGATCTCGCGCACGTGCAGCCAACCCGGGCCGAAGACCTTGCTCACCTGGGGCGCGAAGGCGGGCGACTCGGCGGTCACGCTGCGTACGTCGCCGGCGGAGACCACCTCGCCGTCGGCGAGCACCACCACGTCGTCGGCGGCCTCGGCGACGAACTCCACGTCGTGGGTCGCCACCAGCACCGCCTTGCCCCCAGCGGTGAGCTCGCGAAGGATCTCGGCCAGAGCGTGCTTGGCGGCGTAGTCGAGGCCGCGGGTGGGCTCGTCGAGGAGCACGACCGGCGGGTCGGCGCTCAGGATCAGCGACAGTGCGAGCGCGAGGCGCTGGCCCTCGGAGAGGTCGCGTGGGTGCTGGTCGTCGGGGATGCCGGGGACCAGGCTGTCCAGGATCTCCCGGGTCCGTGGGCCGCCCGCGTCGCACTCCTCGGCGACCGTCTCCAGGTAGAGCAGGTCGGCCGCGGTCTGCGGCAGCAGCCCGACGAGCTCGCGTCGCTCTTCGGGGCCAAGGGCCGCCGGATCCTTGCCTTCCACGTCCACCGACCCGGCCAGCCGCTTCTGGGTCCCCTGCAGCGTCCACAGCAGCGTCGACTTGCCCGACCCGTTGCGTCCCATCAGCGCCGTCACCCGCCCCGCGGGCAGCTCGATCGAGACGTCGTGCAGGACCGGCGTACGGCCTCGGGTGATGGTGAGCGAGGCGGCGCTCAGCGCCTCCGGTGGTCGAGCTTGTCGAGACCCCTCCGCTGCAACGGTCGGGCAACCACTGCGGCCAACTATCGCCTCGCCCCGCGCCCGCCGCCTCGCATCCCGCACGGTCAGCGGCAGCGGCGACCAACCCAGCGCCCGGCCGAGCTCGACGAGCGGCGGCACGATGGGCGAGGTCTCCAAGATGTCGGCGGGGTCGCCGACAGCGACGGAGCCGTCGCCGACGAGGAGCGCGATCCGGTCGGCGAACGGCACGACCCGCTCGAGGCGGTGCTCGGCGACGACGACGGAGGTGCCGAGGTCGTGGACGAGCCGGGTGATGGTGGCGAGCACGTCCTCGGCGGCGGTCGGGTCGAGGGCGGAGGTCGGCTCGTCGAGCACGACCACCCGCGGGTGGGTGGTCAGCACCGAGCCGATCGCGACGCGCTGCTGCTGCCCGCCCGAGAGCGTACGCAGCGACCGCTGCCGCAGGTCGGCGATCCCGAGCAGGTCGAGGGTCTCCTCGACCCGGCGCCGCATGGTCGCCGGCGCGAGCCCGAGCTGCTCCATCCCGTAGGCGAGCTCCTCCTCGACCGTATCCGTGACGAAGCCGGCCACCGGGTCCTGCCCGACGTAGCCGATGATCCCGGCGCGCTCGCGCGGCGGCGTACGGATGATCGAGGTGCCGTCGAGCAGGAGGTCCCCCTCCAGCGCACCGCCGGAGAAGCGCGGGACCAAACCGGCGAGGACGCCGAGCAGCGTCGACTTACCGGACCCGGTCGGGCCGGAGACGAGCAGCAGCTCGCCCTCCTCGATGGTGAGGTCGACGTCCTTGAGCACGTGCTCGGAGGAGTCCGGCGGGGTGAACGTGATCCTTCGCAGCTCGATCATGCGGTTGCCTCCTCCAAGACGTTTGATGCCGGAACCGGTGCGGCGACGACCGGGACCAGTCCGATGAGCCCGCCCGCCAGAGCCGTCAGCGTGACCGCCGGGACGGCGCTCACGCCCGGATAGGCGATCGGGACCTGGTCGCGGGCGATCCACCAGCCCGCCGCTCCGACAGCGACCCCGCTCAGCGCCACCGCCACCTCTGGCCAGCGCCACCGGTCGGGCCGGTAGACGGTGCGCGTCACCCGGCGACCGGCGAGCCTCAGCCCTCCGGCCGCGGCTCCCGCGCCGAGCACCAGCATGGTGGCGGCCAGCCAGCCGGGTGTGGTGCCGTCCAGCACCGCGTAGACGCCGACGCAGAGACCGACGAGGGAGACCAGCATGAGCGCAGACGTGATCCGTCTGGTGAGCACCGGGATCCCGGCCGTGCGACCGTATCCGCGCGTGTCCATCCCGGCCGCCAGCGCCATCGACCGCTCCAAGGCATCCTCGAGCACCGGGACCAGGAAGCGGCGCAGCCGTCTGACCTTTCCGGTCGCGCCCGACCGGAGCCGTTGCGCCGCGCGCACCCGCTGGACCGACTCGGCCAGCTGGGGCAGCACGGTCACCGCGACCACGACGGCGGTGCCGACCTCGTAGAGAGCCGGCGGTAGCGAACGGAGCAGTCGTTTCGGGTTCGCCAGCGCGTTGGCCGCACCGACGCAGATCACGATCGCTCCCAGCCGCATCCCGTCGTAGAGCCCGGCCAGCAGCGCCTCGCGGGTGAGCGGGCCGAGCAGCCTGATCCCCAGCACCCAGTCCGGCAGCGGGATCTCCGGCAGGTCGATGAGCACGTGACCCGGCACGGCGCCCAGGAGCACCCGGAAGAGCACCCGGGTCGCGACGATGAACAGCGCGAGGCCGACGTAGAGCCGGAACGACCTCGCCCACGCCTGGTCGCCGCGCCGCGCGGCGACCACGACCGACACCACCCCGACCAGGAGCAGGAGCAGCAGCGGGTTGGTGGTGAAGGAGGCGTACGCGGCCAGGCCGATCGCCCACACCCACCAGGCGACCGGGTGCAGATCACGCGGCAGACGCGCGACCGCGGCCGTACGAAGCAGCGTGCTCATCGAACCCCCTCCCTGTGCTGCCAGGCTGGCGAGCTCGAAGGCGCGGATGCCGTCCTCGTCGACGAGCTCGATCTTCGGCTCGGGCGCGGCCTGGACCGGCTCCTCGACCGGCGGCTCGTCG
>NZ_JBEXSD010000097.1:0-13496 GCF_040613495.1 Nocardioides sp. NPDC006273
TTCACCTCGATGCTGGTCAACGTGCTGCGCGACGAGACCCCGACCCATGTCGCGGTCGCCTTCGACCTGTCGCGGCAGACGTTCCGGCTGGAGGACCGACTCGGCGTGGTTTTCGGTCAGCTTGCGCCGACTCGGGGTTCAGCTCAGGCCGGTGAGCTTGCCGGCGATGCCGCCGGCGGCCTTGAGGGCGACGCCCTCTTCGAAGTTCCTGGTCACCTGGGGGACGTGCTTCTCGGCCTCGGCGATGGCGCTGATGAGGACCTCGGAGGCGGGGGTGTCGGGCCACAGGTAGAGCGAGAGGGCTCCGGGGATGGAGTTGACCTCGTTGATGTAGACCTCGCCCTTGCCGTCGGAGAGGAAGTCGATGCGGAGGATCCCGGTCAGACCGGTGAGCTCCACGACGCGTACGGCCAGGTCCTTGATCTGCTTGGTGATCGACTCCTCGACCTGGGCCGGGAACTCGCGCGGCGAGGAGGACAGGCCGTCGGTGTGGACGTACTTGGCGGAGTAGTCGTACATCTTCGCCTCCTCGGAGCGCAGCGGGCGCTCGACGTCGGAGACGGCGACCTCGGGCGCGGTGCGCACCGACGCGTTGAGGTCGAAGAGGTCAGGACGGTACGGCTCGACGACCGCGCCGGCACGCAGGTGCGGCGAGGTGTTGAGGAGCGCCAGGCCGGTCTCGTAGTCGTCGACGACCTCGATGCCGATCGAGGAGCCGCCGAAGCGCGGCTTGACGATGTAGGGGCCCTCGAAGGAGGGCTCGGCGTAGCGCGAGAGCAGCTCGCGCTGCAGCGACGGCAGGCCGGCGTTGAGCATCACCGCGCCGAAGGCGAGCTTGTCCATGCCGAGCGCGGCGGAGGCCGGGGTGGCGCCCGTGGCCTTCAACCCCGCGAGCTCGAAGAGCCATTGGATGCCGCCGGCCTCGCCCGCGCCACCGTGGAAGGCGGAGAGGATCGGGCCGGTCTCCAGACGCTTGCCACCGCCGAAGCCGCCGACGGTGTAGAACCCGTCGCCCTTCTCGGAGCCGAGACGGAACTCGACGGCCTTGGAGCCCTTCGGCTCACCACCGAGGAAGTCGCGCGCCTCCTGCTTTGCGGGCACCAGGAACCACTTGTCCGAGCGCGCCCAGTAGAGGCACGTCACCTCGACGCCCGCGCCGGAGAGGACCCGCTCGGCCTGCAGGCCGGTGAGGATGCTGATGTCGTGCTCGGCGCTCGGACCGCCGAAGACGATGGTGGCCTTGGTTACGCTCATGGTGAAAGCTCCTGGGTCCTACGCGTAGTGGTCGGGGAGGTCGTTCTCGTAAAGCACCACGTCGCCCTCCTTGGCCGCGGTCAGAGCATGATCCGCTGCCGCCTTGCGGCTGTCGAACGCAGTGGTTCGCGACGGGTCCCCCGCCCGCAGCGCCTTTCGGTTGGTGCGACCGACGATGCACAGCTGCATGTTGTCGGAGGCAGTGGCAGCCTGCGCGAACTCGACGTTGCGCGCGGCCTGCTCCGTGCCCAGCTCGACCATACCGGGAGTGATGGTCCACACCGTGCCCGCCTCCCCCGCCAGCCGCTTCGCCTTCGCGAGCGCCGCGGCGGCACCGGTGGGGTTGGAGTTGAAGGTGTCGTCGACGACCCAGACGCCGCCCGGCGTCTGGTTGACCTCGGCCCGGTGGGGCGTGCCGGGGATCGACCCCAGCCGCTGGGTGATCGTCTCGATCGGGACCTCCACCGCGAGGGCGAGGCCGACTGCGATGGCCACGTTGATCGGGTGCCCCACCTCGTCGGGGAGATCGATGGCGTACGTCTCGTTGTCGATCGTGAGCGCGCCGTCGCTCACCACCACCTCGGCGGCGGTGCCGGGTACCGCGGAGCAGGCGATGACGCGCTTGCTGGCGCGGAGGTTCTCGGCGATGAGAGCGAGCTCGGGCACGTCGATGTTGAGCACCACCGTGGCGGCCGTCGGGAGGATCTCCGACTTGGCCTTCACGATCGTCTCGCGTGACTTCATCCGCTCCAGGTGGGCCTCGCCGATCGTGGTGATCGCGGCGACCTCGGGCGGGAAGATCTCGGTCAGCGCGGCGATCTCGCCCGGACCGTAGGTCCCCATCTCGGCCACGAAGATGTCGGTGCCGGGCTGGAGACGGTCGTTGACCGCACGGGAGAGGCCCATCGCGTTGTTGAAGCTCGCCGGCGAGGCCAGCGTCGACCACCGCCCCTGCATCAGGTGGGTGGCGTAGTTCTTCGTCGAGGTCTTGCCGTAGGAGCCCGTGATCGCGACGATCTTCGGGTTGACCTTTTTGATGGTGGCGGCGGCCTGCACCTGCCACTTCTTCGCCATCGCCTTCTCGGTCGGCCACATGATCGACAGCGCCGCCTCGGCCAGCGGGACCGCGAGGATCGGGAGCAGGCCGGCGGCGGCCGGGGCGAGCAGCGCGATCAGGACGGTCACGAGCGCGTGGAGCACGAAGAGCACCCCGGCCAGGCGCTTGACCCGATCGGTCCAGACCAGGCGCTTGGCGCCGACGAAGCTCATCCCGACCGGCCAGCCGACGAACAGCAGCGCCCCGACGAGCGCACCGTAGGGCAGCACGAACGAGGCCAGGCAGACCACGAGGACCGCACCGAGCAGGATCGCCTCGACCGGACGGGCCTTGATCCAGATCCACTCGATCGCGAACAGTCGCGTCGGCTCGTAGTGCTCACGCTGGGCCACCCGCAGCCAGCGGTAGTAGGAGACCAGGGTCAGCGCGGAGGTGACCAGGACGATCCACATGCTTCTTCTTCAGCCCCTCAGATTCAGTTCGTACGAAGTTCGTCGATGGCGCCTCGAAGGCTCTTGACCAGCCCCGCGTCGAGCAGGTGTGCGGAGCCGGGAACGATCTCGAGGGTCGCGTTGGCCCCCAGGATCTCCATGGCCTCGCCGGGCATCCAGACCGGGGCGGCGGTGTCGTTCTCGCCCCAGATCAGGCGGACCGGGAGGTCGTTCGGGATGGCCGCCAACTGGTCCCCGTAGGACTCGTTGACGACCTTCACGAAGATGTCGCGGATGATGCCCTTGGCGTTGCGGTAGTCGGTCGAACCGTACTTCTCCCGCAGCGCCTCCATCCTGGCCTCGGGGATCAGCCCCTTGGAGTGGAGCCAGCGGCCGATCCGGTAGGCGAGCTTGGGCTTGCCACCGGTCTTCGGACGGAACAGCGGCACTCCGGTGAGGATGACGCCGCGGACGAGCTCAGGGCGGGTCGCGGCGAGCTGGACGGCCACCCGGCCGCCGAAGCTGTGGCCGACGAGCACCGGGCGGTCGAGCCCCTCGAGGATCTCGGCCAGCCACTCGGCGTACTCCTTGCTGCCCCAGGCCTCCTCGGGAGCCGGGGTCGCGCCGAATCCGGGCTGATCGAGCGCAAGCGCGTCCAAGCCCTCGAGCGTCGAACCCCAGTCGCTGCGGTTGCGCGCCCAGCCGTGCAGGGCCACGACGGTGGCAGCATCCTTGCCGTGCTTCTCACCGAAGGCACGTCCATCCAGCAGGGTCGTCAACACGGCCGCAACCTTATCCGGGACCGTGCGCTGACCCGTAACCGCGCGGCCGCCCCGACGCCGTGTAACACGTCGTTCGTAGGACTACTCGCCTTTTATAACGACCGGATAGACCTACGAACGACGTGTTACCCCGAGCGGCCACATAGGCTCGGCCGCATGGATCACAAGCCCGCCACGATCGCCGTCCACGCCGGGCGGCCGGCCCACGAGCCCGACCAGCCGCTCAACGTACCGATCACGATGGCCTCGACCTATGTGGCCGGCGGCGACAAGGAGTACGGGCGCTACACCAACGACGCCTGGGTGGCCTTCGAGGAGACGCTCGGGCGGCTCGAGGGCGGGCGGGCGCTGTCGTTCGCCTCCGGGCTCGCGGCGATCGCGACGCTGCTCGACCTGGTCAACGACTCCGTCGTCGTGGCGACCGAGCAGAGCTACCTGGGGACCATCGGCCAGCTGGCCGACCTCGAGGGGCGCGGCCGGCTGACCGCACGCCTCGCGGACTTCTCCGACACCGCCGCGGTCTTGAAACTGCTCGAGAAGCTCGACGGCGAGGTCGCGCTGGTGTGGGTCGAGACGCCGACCAACCCGGGGATGCAGCTCGCCGACCTGCCGGCGATCATCGCTGCCGCGCACAAGGCCGGGGCACGGGTCGTGGTCGACAACACCTTCGCCACTCCCCTGCTCCAGCAGCCGCTCGCACTCGGCGCGGACATCGTCATCCACTCGGCCACGAAGTTCATCGCCGGTCACTCCGATGTCGTCATGGGAGCGGTCGTCGTCTCCGACGACACGCTGTGGGAGGTGCTCAAGGCCCGCCGCGACCTGCTCGGCGCGATCCCCGGCCCGTTCGAGGCCTGGTTGGCGCTTCGCGGGCTTCGTACGCTGCACCTGCGCGTCGAGCGCTCCGCAGCCAACGCGGCAGAGCTCGCCGAGCGGCTGGCCGCGCACCCGGCCGTCGCGGAGGTCCGCTACCCGGGGTTCGGTGGCATGCTCGCAGCCGTCCTCCCGACCGCGGAGCAGGCCGACCTCCTCACCCACGCCACCTCGCTGTGGGTCCACGCGACGTCCCTGGGCGGCGTCGAATCCACCTTCGAGCGCCGGCGCCGATGGAAGACCGAGTCCGCGACCGTGCCCGACGGGCTGGTGCGGATGTCGGTCGGCATCGAGGACGTCGACGACCTGTGGGACGACCTCGCCCAGGCGTTGGATCGTATCGAGCGCTAGGGCCTAGTCGACCGGTCTCACCACCAGTGCGGACCCGCCACCCCGCCGCCACGGCTCCGCGGCTGCCGTCATCAGCCCGTCCGGGCCGATCTCGATCGCGGTGGCCGCCCCGAGCTCGGCGGTCGAGGCGAAGCGGTGGCCCAGCGACGTCAGCGGCCCGCCGTACGCCTCGATGAACGCCGGCTCGGCACTGGTGCTCGCGGTGTTGCGCTGCGAGGCCCGCGGCGCGGCCATCGCCTCCGGCAGCGTCCGGTCACGCGCGAGCCGCTCGACGAGGATCTGGAGCACGGTGGTGATGATCGTCGATCCGCCGGGCGACCCGACCGCCAGGACCGGACGGCCCTCGGCGAGGACGATCGTGGGCGCCATCGAGCTGCGTGGGCGCTTGTTCGGCTCGATCCGGTTGGGGTCGTCGGCCCGGTAGGTCGTCGAGAAGTCGGTCAGCTCGTTGTTGAGGATGAAGCCGCGCCCGGGCACGGTGATCCCGGACCCGCCGGTCTGCTCGATGGTCAGGGTGTACTCGACGACGTTGCCCCATCGGTCGACCACGGTCAGGTTGGTCGTCTCCAGGTTCTCGGTGTCCTTGGCGGTCGCACCGGGGCCGGTCGGGCCGTCGCAGACCCCGTCGAAGTCGTACGCATCACCAGCCGCCACCGGCTTCGGCTGCGCCGCCGCGGGGTCGAGCGTGCACGCCCGCTCGGCGGCGAAGGTGTCGTCGAGAAGCGCCTCGACGGGCACCTCGACATGGTCGGCGTCGCCGAGGTAGGCGCCCCGGTCGGCGAAGCTGATCGCGCTCGCCTCGAGCAGGTGGTGGTAGGCCTCGGTGTCGTTCATCCCGGCGAGGTCGTATCGCTCCAGGATGTTGAGCGCCTCTCCAACCGAGGTGCCGCCGGAGGACGGCGGGGCCATCCCGTAGACGTCCAGGCCCTGGTAGGTCGAGTGGGTCGGCTCGCGGTCGGGCGCGGTGTAGGCGGCGAGATCCTCGGTGGTCACCCAGCCGGCCGGAACCGGCAGGTCGGTGTCGGCGGTCTTGGGCGGTGTGGCCACCGTCGCGGCGATCTCCTCCGCCAGCGGACCGCGGTAGAAGGCCTTCACGCCCTTGCGGGCGAGCAGGTCGTAGGTCTTCGCGATGTCGGGGTTGCGGAACCGGCTGCCCACCTCGGGCGCTGATCCTCCGGGAAGAAACAGTTCCGCGGTGGAATCGATCGCTGCGAAACGTTCTGCGTTGTCGACGGTCTGCTGACGGAAGGTCTCGTCGACCACGAAGCCACGCCGCGCCAGCCGCGCGGCCGGCGCGAGCGACTGCCCCAGCGAGCGCGTGCCCCACTTCCTCAGCGCCTTGTCCCAGGTCAGCGGGGTCCCGGGCACCCCGACCGAGGCGCCGCTGGTGACCATGTCGGGAAAGAACGGATACTCCTTCCCCGTCTCGGGGTCGATGAACGCGTCGCGAGGCATCGCGGCCGGCGCCTTCTCCCGCCCGTCGATGGTCTCGACCTCACCGGTGCGCGCCGAGTAGTGCACGAAGAAGCCGCCCCCACCGATGCCGGCCGAGTAGGGCTCCGTCACACCGAGCGCGGCAGCCGTCGCGACCGCTGCATCGGTCGCGTTGCCGCCCTTGCGCAGCACCTCCAGCCCCACCCGGCTCGCGTCGGCGTCGACGCTCGCCACCGCGCCGCCGTAGCCCACCGCGGTGGGCACCTTCGGTGGCGGCAAGCGCCGGTCCTCCGGAGCGGCGGCGGCGCCTCCGTACGGGACCAGAGTGGCCAGCGCGAGCGCTCCTCCGGTCAGGGCGGCGGCAACTGCAGAGCGGCGTCCGAGCATGGCGATCTCCCAGAGATTGGCGGCTCATCGAACGTACTACTTTCCCACTCCCCTCGAATTAGGTTCTGGAATTCCTTAATTAGTAAGGGTTGCTTACAAACAAACTCACTGCCACCATCAAATGGCGATTCGGGCGTAGGTGCCCGAGCCAGCCATCACCTCGGAGGTGTCACCATGCATGTCGCCTTACCCCCACGAAGAGCCCGCCGGACAGCCGGCCTTCTCATCGGCGCACTCGCCGGAGCACTCGCCCTCACCGGCACACTCGCCCTCACCAGCACCCCGTCCAGCGCATCACTGACGACGGCCGCAGCGGAGCCGACCGCGATCAACGGCTACCGCAACGTCGGCTACTTCGTGCAGTGGGGCGTCTACGGCCGTGCCTTCAAGCTCAAGCAGCTGGAGACGTCCGGCGTCGCCGACGACCTCACCCACCTCAACTACGCGTTCGGCAACATCCACCACCAGACGCTGACCTGCTTCGAGGCCAACAAGGCCCAGGGCGAGGGACCCAACGGCTCCGACGGTGCCGGTGACGCCTACGCCGACTACGGGATGTCGTACGCCGCCGACGCCTCCGTCTCCGGCACGGCCGACACCTGGGACCAGCCCTTGGCCGGCTCCTTCAACCAGCTCAAGCAGCTCAAGGCGAAGCACCCCGACCTGAAGGTCCTGCTCTCGCTGGGCGGCTGGACCTGGTCGAAGAACTTCTCCCTCGCGGCGGCCACGCCGGAGTCGCGACGCAAGTTCGTCTCCTCGTGCGTCGACCTCTACATCAAGGGCAACCTGCCGATGATCGACGGCCGCGGCGGCCCCGGAGCGGCCGCCGGAGTCTTCGACGGCTTCGACATCGACTGGGAGTGGCCGGGCTCACCCAACGGCAACACCGGCAACCACGTCGACCCGGTCAACGACCGCGCCAACTTCAAGGCGTTGCTGGCCGAGTTCCGCTCCCAGCTCGACGCCCTGGGATCGACCATGGGCAAGGACTACCAGCTCTCGGCGTTCCTTCCGGCCAACCCGCAGGACATCGAGGCCGGCGGCTGGAACGACCCGGCGATCTTCGACTCCCTCGACTTCGGCAACATCCAGGGCTACGACCTGTGGGGCGCCTGGGACCCGAAGCTGACCGGCCACCAGGGCAACCTCTACGCCGACCCGGCTGACCCGCGCCCCGACGGCAAGCGGTTCAGCGTGGACGAGTCGGTCCGGGAGTACCTCGACGCCGGAGTCTCACCGGCCCAGCTCGGCCTGGGCATGGCGGCGTACGGCCGCGGATGGCAGGGCGCCACCTCCTCCGCACCGTGGGGTCCGGCGACCGCCGCGGCACCGGGGACGTACGAGGCCGGCAACGAGGACTACGACAAGCTCAAGTCCCGCGGCACCGACCACTACGACGCCGCGACCGGCGCCGCCTGGCGCTACGACGGCAACCAGTGGTGGAGCTACGACAACACCCGGACGATCAACCAGAAGGCGGCGTACGCCATCTCGAAGGGCCTCGGCGGAGGCATGTGGTGGGAGCTGTCCGGTGACCGCCAGGGAGAGCTGATCGGCACGTTCGCCGATGCCATGCGCAACGGCACCGGCGGCCCGGTCGAGGAGCCGGACCCGACGGATCCGCCGACCGAGGACCCGACCGATCCGCCGACCGACCCGCCCGCCGGGGCAGACGCATGGTCGGCCACCGCGGTGTACGTCGCAGGCGACCGCGTCACCTACGGCGGTCACCTGTGGGAGGCCAAGTGGTGGACCCAGGGCAACACCCCGGGCACCGAGGAGTGGGGCCCGTGGAAGGACCTCGGCACCGCCTGATCCGCTGATCCTCCATCAAGGTATGCAGAGAAAGGCCCGCTTCCCGTGTGGAGTTCCGCGCGGGAAGCGGGCCTTCGGCTGCATACCTTGACGAAGGAACCTACTCGGTCTCTGCCTTCGTCGGCCGCTCGAGCATCTCGTCCAGGATCTCGCCGACGGTCTTGGCACCGGAGACGACGTCGTCGACGTACTGCGCCAGCGGCACGTCCACCCCGACCTTCGCCGCCAGCTCGCGCAGGGAGTGCGACGACTTGGCGCCCTCGGCGACCTGGTGGCTGGAGGCGAGGATGTCGGCGGTGGTCATGCCCTGGCCGAGCTTTTCCCCGAACGTACGGTTGCGGGACAGCGGCGAGGAGCAGGTCGCGGCCAGGTCGCCCAGGCCCGCCAGGCCCATGAGGGTCATCGGGTTGGCCCCCAGCTGCATCGCCAGCCGCGCGGTCTCGGCGAGACCTCGGGTGATCAGCGACGCCTGGGTGTTGTCGCCGAACCCCATCCCGGCGGCCATGCCTGTAGAGATCGCGACCACGTTCTTGTAGGCCCCGCCGATCTCGCAGCCGACCACGTCGGTGGAGGTGTAAGGACGGAACGCGGGCGAGTGCACGCGGGCCTGGATGGTCTTGGCGACGTCCTCGTCGGCGCACGCGACCACGCCTGCGGCTGGCTCGCGGCGGATGATCTCCTTGGACAGGTTCGGACCGCTGACCACGGCGATCCGGTCCGGGCCCGCCCCGGTGACGTGGGCGATGACCTCGCTCATCCGCTCCAGGGTGCCGAGCTCGACGCCCTTCATCAGCGAGACCAGCGGCACGTCCTTGGGCAGGAACGGCGCCCAGTCGGTGAGGTTCGTGCGCAGCGTCTGAGACGGCGCCGCGAGGACGACCAGGTCAGCGCCGTACGCCGCCTTCTCGATGTCGTGGGTGGCGCTGATGTTGTGCGGCAGATCGGTGCCCGGGTGGTACTCGGGGTTCTCGTGGGTGTCGTTGATCGCCGCCGCGACCTCCTCCCGGCGCGCCCACATGGTCACGTCGTTGCCTGCGTCGGCGAGGATCACCGAGAACGCGGTGCCCCATGAGCCCGCTCCAAAGACCGCTACCTTACTCACGCCACCACCTCCGTAGCGCAGGCGCCAGAGTACGGACACGGCGGCGTGTTGTAGTCATGGTTCACTCGCTGACGCTCGCTCAATTGCTGTCCTTCTTCTTCGTCTTGCGGGGGTCGCCGGTCGCATTCACACCAGCCTTCTTCGGGTCGAAGAGCTCGCTCGGCGCCTCCTCGCCCCTGATGTCGGCCACCAGGCCGACGATCGCCTTCATGATCCGGTCGGTCGCCTGGTTGATGACATCGGTGGTGTGATCCTGGACCTCGAGGTCCTTCAGGTCCACCGGGTCACCGATCTTCATCTGGATCATCTTGCGGCCGATCAGATGCGGCTTGAGAGAGTACGCCGGAAGCAGCTCCTGGGCTCCCCACTGTCCCACCGGGTAGACCGGAGCCCCCGTCGCGAGCGCGATCCGAGCCGCGCCGGACTTGCCGCGCATGGGCCAACCGGTGGGGTCCTTGGTGATCGAGCCCTCGACGTAGACGACCACGATGCTGCCCTCGTTGACCGCTTTGACGGCTGCGTCGAAGGCCGCGGCGCCGGCCTTACGGTCCACCGGGATCTGTCCGGCGGCCCGCAGGAACTTGCCCAGCGGGCCCTTGAACAGGCCGGCCTTGGCCAGGTAGCTCGGCCGACGTCCGTAGTCCCAGACGATGTGCGCCGCGGTGAACGGGTCGATCTCGGAGACGTGGTTGAGCGCGAAGACGGCTCCCCCGCTCTCCGGGATCTTCTCGCCGCCGTCCCACTGATGCTTGGTGGTGGCGAGAAGGGTGGGCTTCACTATGCCGACTGCAACGACCCATGGCCAGCCGATCTTGCCCTCCTGGAACTTCCGGTACTTTCCCACCAGGGCAGGTTACCGGGCCGTATCCGCGACATTGCCAGACACCTGTCAGGATCTACCCTGATGCCCGCACCTGCACCCGGTTACGTCGTCCTGCTGCCCGTCAAGCCTCCGGCGCGCGGCAAGTCCCGGCTGGTCGGTATCGAGCCGCACGAGCGGGCCGACCTCGCCCGCTCGTTCGCCCTGGACACCGCCGAGTCGTGCCTGGCCGCGACCCGTGTCGGAGCCGTTCTGGTGATCACCGACGACGCCTACTTCGCCGCCGACGTCGCCCGCCTCGGAGCCGCCGTCATCCCCGACGGGGTGAGCGGGGACCTCAACGAGACCCTGGTGCAAGGTGCGCGCGAGGCCCGGCGCCGCTGGCCGCGGCTCCGTCCCGCCGCGCTCTGCGGAGACCTGCCCGCGCTGCGCTCCGCCGACCTCGACGCCGCGCTGGCTGCCTCGGAAGGGACCAGGGCGGCGTACGTCGAGGACGCGGCGGGCGGGGGCACCACCCTCTACACCGCGCCCCACGATCTGTTCAGTCCCGCGTTCGGCCCCGGGTCCGCCGCCGCCCATCGCGCCGGCGGCGCCCGTCCGCTGGAGGGCGACCTCCACTCGCTGCGCCACGACGTCGACACGCTCGAAGACCTCGAGGCCGTACGCGGGTTCGGGCTGGGGCCGCGTACCGCGCTGGCTTCGGTGCGGGTCGGCAGTCTCGGCTAGATGATTGATGCAAGGGCTGGGCGAGCCGATTCGCGCTCGGCGCCGCGCTCGCAAAGGCCACTTCGTTCAGACCTCGCCTCGAAGGAATACCGGTTGTCTTTCGAGAGGCGGCAACGCCGCGAGCGCGGATGCCGAGTGCGAAGCGGCCGGTCAGACCGCGCATCAATCATCTAGGCGTCGTTGGAAGGCTTCTCGGACCCGGTCGTCGGGCCGGTCGAGGCTGCTCCGGAGCTCATTCCCGTCGAGTCTCCGGCCGGCGATGCCTTCTTCTCAGGGGCCTTCTGCTCGGGCGCCTTCTGCTCGGGCGCCTTCTGCTCGGGCGCCTTCTGCTCGGGCGGCTGCTGCGCGGAAGTCTGCTTCGCGGGCGCCTTCTTGGCGGCCGTCTTCTTCGCCGCCGCGGTGGTCGTCTGCGCGGGCGACTTCTTCGCCGTCGTCTTCTTGGCAGCGGTCGTCTTCTTGGCCGTCGTCTTCTTCGCCGCAGTCTTCTTGGCGGCTGTCTTCTTGGCGGCAGTCTTCTTCGCTGCCGGGGTCTCGGCCGAGCTCTCCGGCGAGGTCGTCGCGGGGGCGGCCTTCTTCGCGGGAGCCTTCTTCGCGGTCGACTTCTTCGCCGCCGTGGCCTTCTTGGCCGGGCTCTTCGTCGCGGGTGCCTTGGTCGCGGCGGTCTGGGTCGCAGCGGCCTTCTCAGGAGTCGCCGACTTCTTCGCCGACTCCGACTTCTTCACCGGATCGGACGTCTCAGCGGAGCCGGCTGCCTCCTTCGAGACGGTCTTGACCGGCTCGGCGGCCTTGACCGGCGCCTTTCGGCCCGGCCTCGGCAGCTTGACCTTCGGCACCGAGGGAACCTTCACCTTGCCGGTGACGACGTCGGCAACCAGCTTGCCCGCCGTGCCCGTCACGGTGCCGACTACCTTCCCGGCCTGCTTGCTCGCATCAGCTACTCGTTTTCTCACCACCCGATCGACCATAGGCCATATCCACACATTTGATACATACCGACAGCATGTGAACACGCACTGTTCACCGGAACTCTCCTGATCCGCCCGAGCACGCCGGTTAGCGTGGAGACATTCTGGACACGTCCGAAAGCTCAGCTCCGGGAACGCAGTCTTCGGGTGACAGGACGAGGAAGGTACGACCATCACCGACGTGCACATCGACGAGGAGCAGCGAACCGTGGTGCTCGAGGAACCACAGACCACGGCGAGGCACAGCCGTGCCGGGATCCTGTTCTCGGCATGCATCATCCTCGCCCTCATCGCCTCTGTGGCCTGGCTGGCCGTCCACGCGACCCGGCTCTCCGAGAGCCGTGCCAGCGCCGACGCCCCCACACCGGTGCCGCCTGCTCCGAAGGTCCGCAACAGCGAGCCCGCCATCCCGGCGACGTACGCAGATCTCCCCATCGGTCCGGCAACGACCCTGCCGTTCCTCGACCGGTCCGGCCGCCTCCAGCTCGGGGCGAAGCCGCAGAAGGTCTACGGCTCCCAGATGAGCGTGGCAGGTTGGACGGTGCTGATGTACGAGCACGCCGACAAGCCCGGTCCGGTATGGATCGCGCGACGAGGGAGGACCATCCAGATCCCCGGCCTGTGGACCCAGCCGGCCCTGAGCAAGGACGGCAGTCAGCTCTTCGCTCTCCAACAGACCGGCGACGCTTCCTCTGCTCTTGTCGCGGTGGACACCGCGACGGGCGAGGAGACCGACCGGCTCGCGCTCGATGGGACTCCTGCCGGCACCGCGGTGGTCGGCACCGACCGCGCCCGCGCCTATTTCCGCACTGGCATCGTGCCCGCCCCGCCAGCCGTCCCCGGCAGCTACGGAGAGCTGGCCATCTCCCGCCCGCCGGTGACGGCCTGGGGCCCAGGCAAGGCGACACGGCGGATCTCGCTGCCGCTCGACTACCAGCAGCTGACTCCGCTGCGCCGCGGCGTACTCCTTCACAACCCCGGCGAGTGGGAGGCCCGCTTCGCCGCCATCGAGGCCGACGGCAGCCTCACCCAGCCCGGCGTCCACGCGCCGCTGCCCGGGTCGGTCGCCGACTCCCCCGACGGCTCGATCGTCGCCATCGCCCGCAACCCCAGTGACCCCGGGATGATCAGCTACGGCGCCGAGCGCGGCATCGCGGTCAACATGAGCACCTCCGAGCACATCGACCTGCGCGTACCCGACTCCGTCGAGACGGTCCACGTCGCCGGCTTCGAGTCCGACCGCAGCGTCGTCCTCCGCACCGCCACCGCATCCGAGTCCTGGTATCTCCGCTGCTGGGTCGACACCGGCTCCTGCGACCGCATCACCGGCTCCGAGCGCAGCCCCGACGGCCGCCAGATCCACCTGCCCTGACCGTCGACCACCTAGCTGCGCCCCGGCCGAAACCGTAGAAGTGGCGTGCCGAAATCGTAGAAGTGGGCCCAGACCGGTCATCACCTGCAGCAGTGTCGTCTTCCCGTCACCGTTGCGGCCGACGATG
>NZ_JBEXSD010000098.1:0-12972 GCF_040613495.1 Nocardioides sp. NPDC006273
AGACGTGCAGGATGTGGACCCGGCAGCCGGTGGCCCGGGCGAGCTCGATCACACCGGCGACGGCCAGGTTCTCAGCCGACCCGACGCGGGAGCCCGTCAGTTTTGCGCCGACTCGGCGCAGCGCGTCTCGCCCACCAGAAATCATTCGTACGTCACCACGACCCTGCCGCAGAATGACTGACGTGCCGACCCTGAGCCAGTTCGCCGCCTTCGCGCTCGCCTCCGTCATCTTCATCCTGATCCCCGGTCCGAGCGTGCTCTTCGCCCTCGGCCGCGCCCTGACCGCCGGTCGGCGCGAGGCGGTGCTCGCCGTGGGCGGCAATGCGCTCGGCCAGGTCGTCCAGGTCCTGGCGGTCGCCATCGGGCTCGGCGCACTCGTGGCGGCCTCCGCGACGGCGTTCACGGTCGTGAAGCTGGTCGGCGCGGCGTACGTCGTCTATCTCGGCGTCCAGGCGATCCGTCACCGGGCCGACGCCCGGGCCGCCCTCCACGGCGAGGACGTCGCGCAGACGACCGCCTGGGGAGCGATCCGCACCGGGCTGATCGTCGGGGCGACCAATCCGAAGACGATCGTCTTCCACCTGGCTTTCCTGCCCCAGTTCATCGACTCCTCCGCTCCCGCGGTCCCCCAGATCCTTCTGCTCGGTGCGATCTTCTCGGCGTTGGCCTTCACCTGCGACTCCGGCTGGGTCTTCGCCGCCAGCCGCGCGAAGGCCTGGTTCGCCCGCAAGCCCAAGCGCCTCGACGGCCTCAGCGCGGGCGGCGGCGTCGTCATGATCGGCCTCGGCGCCACCATGGCCACCGCCAGTCACGGCGCCTGACCTACCGCGCCTGACCTAGGGCGACATTTCGAGGACAGGAACGTCCGGGTGAACCAAACTGGGAGCCATGCGGACTCCATGGAGAATCTCGGGCTTCATCGCGGCTGCGACCGCCGCACTCGTCATCGCCTCGGGGGCAGCGTCCCCTGCCCAAGCCGAAGAGCAGGCGCGTCAGGACCCGCTGCTGGCCTTCAACCACGCCTGGGCGATGGTCGACCGGGAGACGGCTGACGCGATCGAGCACTCGGCGTATCTGGGCCAGTTCGCCGACCGCCGGATCAACACCGGCAACGACGGCAGCCAGACCTGGACCGGTCGCTACCTGCTCGGCAAGGAGACCTACCTGGAGTTCTTCGGACCGGGCGACGCGCCCGATGCCGTCGCCGGTGACACCGGGCTCGCCGTCTCGGCGGACAAGGACGGCGACCTGGCGACCGCCACTGACAACCTGCACGACCTCGGCGTCGACCCGGTCGAGTTCACCCAGGTGACCGACCTCGGCGACGGCGAGCCGATCCCCTGGTTCGACGTCACCTACACGACGACCGCCTATGACACCTTCTTCTCCTGGGCGATGGAGTATCGCGACGAGTTCCTCGACGACCCGCGGCTCAGCTTCCCGCCGGCCGCCTACCAGGGCGACGTCAGCCGCGACCGCTACAACCGTGACCGTTACCTCGACCACCAGATGCGCGACGTCATCGGCATCCAGATCGCCACCACCGAAGCCGACATCGAGAAGATGGTGCCGCTGTGGCGCGCTGCCGGGATCACGATCCGCGTCCTGAAGGGCGGCGGTGTCCTGGCCTTCGACGGCATGACCACGATCCGTCTGCTCCCGGTCCCGGCCGAAGAGGCCGGCGTACGGCACATCATCCTCGCTCTCAACGAGCCGGCCGACGAGCCGCACACCGAGACGATCGGCAGCTCGACGCTGCACGTCGGCCCGGGGGCGTACGCGCTGTGGACCTTCGATCCGATCGAGGCCACGCCGGCCACCCCGGCCACCCGGTCCAGCGGCTCCGGCAAGCCGCTGCACCCTGCCTTCGGCGGCTGAGGTAGTAACCTCCGCAACGATGGCAGGGAACAGTCGGCAGGCCGGCACGAGCGTGACCAGCCGGGCGCTGGCGATCCTGAGCGCGTTCGACGAGCAGCACCGGGCGATGTCGCTCAGCGACATCGCAGCGCGCTCGGACCTTCCGCTCGCCACGACCCATCGGCTCGTGGGCGAGCTCTCCCGGTGGGGCGCCCTGGATCGGCTGCCCACCGGCGAGTACGTCATCGGCCGCAAGATCTGGGACATCGGCCACCTCGCACCTGCCGAGACCGGACTGCGCCAGGTCGCCGAGCCGTTCCTCCACGACCTCTACGGCGCGACCCTCGCCACCGTGCATCTCGCCGTACGTGACGGGACCGAGGTGGTCTACCTCGACCGGCTGCGCGGCAACCAGTCCGTTCCGGTGGTCAGCAAGGTCGGCGGACGCCTTCCGCTGCACGCCACCGGGGTCGGCAAGGTCCTCCTCGCCCACGCCCCGGGTGAAGTCCAGGAAACCGTGCTGGGCGGGCTCACCCGGATCACGTCCTACACGATCACTCAGCCCGGCACTCTCCGTCGGCAGCTGCGACAGGCGCTCGAGAAGGGCTACGCCACCACCCGCGAGGAGATGACCCTCGGCGCCTGCTCGATCGCCGTACCCATCCACCAGCGCGACCAGGTGGTCGCCTCCCTCGGCCTGGTGGTTCCCTCGCTCAAGGGGAGCGAGCAACGGTTGTACGGCGCGCTCCGCGTCGCGGCCCAGTCGATCGGGCGTCGACTCTGACGACAATTCTCCCAGGGTTTCCACTGGATGGAAGCAGTGGCGATGCTCACAGCGGCGTCACCTCTTAGGTTCGTCCCATGAATGTGTCCCCAACCACATCGTCGACCGCTTCCGGCGGCGACACCCGCAGCCTCTGGCCGGTCATGCTCTGCTGGCTCGCCGTCGCCCTGGACGGCTACGACCTCGTCGTGCTCGGCGCGGTGATCCCGACCTTGGCCGACACCGGCGCGCTCGGGTTCACCAGGGCGTCGCTGACCACCGCCGCCACGCTCGGCCTCGTGGGCGTCGGCATCGGCGCGGTGGCCATCGGCCCGCTCGCCGACCGCTTCGGCCGCCGGATGACGCTGATCAGCAGCATCACGCTGTTCTCGCTGCTCACTTTGGCCGTCGCCTTCGCCCCGAACGCCACGGTGTTCATCGCGCTGCGCTTCCTGGCGGGGCTGGGCCTGGGTGCCTGCCTGCCGACGGCGCTGGCGTTCATGAGCGAGCACGCCCGCCAGGGCCGCTCCGGCACCGCCATGACCCGGATGATGACCGGCTATCACGTGGGTGCCGTGCTCACCGCCCTGCTTGCGCTGTGGGTGATCCCGCAGCTGGGTTGGGAGGCGATGTTCGTGATCGGCGGTGTCGCGGGCCTGCTGACGGTCCCGGTGATGTGGGCGAAGCTCCCCGAGTCGCAGGCCTACCTGGAGACGGTCGAAGCCGAGAAGGTACGCCCCTCCGAGGTCGTTCGCGGCCGCCTGCTGTGGGTCAGCCTGGGACTGTGGGCGGCATCGTTCTGCGGGCTCCTGCTGGTCTACGGCCTGAACACCTGGCTGCCCACGATCATGGGCGAGGCGGGCTACTCCCTCGACGCCGGCCTCGGTCTGCTCCTCACCCTGAACGTCGGCGCCGTGATCGGCCTGGTCCTCGCTGGCCTGATCTCCGACGCCAGGGGCAACAAGCCGACGGTCGTGACCTGGTTCGGCGTCGCCGCGGTGATGCTGGCCCTGCTGTCGATCAAGATGGAGAACAGCTTCCTGGTCTATGGCGCGGTGCTGGCCGCCGGGATCTTCGTCTTCAGCGCGCAGGTGCTGGTCTACGCCTTCGTCAGCCACCTCTACCCCGCCCGGATCCGTGGCACGGCACTCGGCATGTCCGCCGGCATCGGCCGAGTCGGTGCCATCGTCGGACCGTTCCTCGGCGGTGCGCTCCTGACCGCCGGCATCGCCTACCCGTGGGGCTTCTACGCCTTCGCCGGCGCAGCCGTCATCGCCATGCTGGCCCTGCTGACCGTGCCGGCACACCCCGGGGAGGAGCCCGCCAGGTAGCAGGCACTGTTGCGCGGGTCACGATCGAGGCCGAGCATCACCGGTCGAGCGCCGGGTGGAGGTGCTCGGTCTCGATCGCGACCCGGGCCTGCTCTGCCGCGGCTCGGAGAGCGACAGCGACCGACTCCGTACGCAGCCTCGCGGCCAGAAATCCCGCCATGAAGGCGTCGCCGGCTCCGTTGGTGTCGACGACCATGGCAGGCACCGCAGCCACCTCGTGCCGGGTCCCATCCGCCTCCAGCGCGATGGCACCCTTCGCGCCGAGGGTGCAGACCGCGAGGCGAGGACCGCGCTCGAGGCACGAGGCCATCAGCCTCCATGGGTCATCGGTGGCGTCGTCGTTCATGAACACACCTTCGGCGGCGCGCACGAAGGGCTCGTGGAACGCGGTCGACCCGTCGTAGTCGTGCAGGTCCATCCACAGCGGCGTCTGCGGCACCGACGGCATCGACATCGCCTCGAGCACCATCCGACCCAGCTCGCTCAGGTCGACCACCGCGAGGTCCGCGGCGGCGATCGCGCCCACCACCGCCCCGACCGCGTCGGCACTCGGGGCCGAAGGGGTCGAGACGTACAACGAGACCCGGCCTCCCCCGTCGGCCATGAGATTGACGTGCCGCTCGGTCTGCTCGCTGGCGATCGCCTCCACGACGACACCGGCCCGGCGGAGCCACTCCTTCAGGCGCGTGCCGTCCTCCTCGGCGCCGACCTGGGCCCACAGACGTACGTCGACTCCGAGCCCGGCGAGATGCAGCGCCTTGCCCGCGGATGTGCCCCCGACCGTGTGCCAGGACCGGCGCGCGAACTGCATGTGAGGCACCGGCGCGGGCAGGTGATCTAGGGCGATCAAGTGGTTCCAGGAGGCGGGACCACACACCACGACCCGCGGAGACGAAGACATGCGCCTATTCAGCACCATCGGCCGGCATCGCGCACCGGGATAACAGGAGCCGAGCGCCTTGTTGCGGGTCGCTAATGTTACGGACAGTAACTTATCCCCCAGGAGGAACGCCCGTGAGCGGTTCGACGCGCCTGCCCGCCGCGCAACGGCGCGAGATGCTGGTCGCCGCGGGCATCGAGATCGCCCGCGCCGAAGGCGGACGCGCGGTCACGCTCGCCAGGGTGGCCGAGGCCGGCGGGGTGTCCAAGCCGATCGCCTACCGTCTCTTCGACTCCCTCACCGACCTGCTGACCCGGATGGAGCGCCAGGTGGTGGCCGCGTACGAGACCGCGGTGATCGGCGCGCTCGAGGACGCCCGACGGGACGGAGCGTCGCCGGTCGGGCTCTTGTCGGTCCTGGCCCGGACCTATGTCGACCACAGCCTGGGAGCGGGCGCGGTCTACGAGACGGTCTCCGCGGCCCGCGCCGCGACCGAGGAGGTCGAGGCGCACTTCTTCGAGGTGCCTGAAGGGTTCTCCCGGATCTGGCGGGAGATGCTCGGCCTGCCCTCGGGCGAGGAGACCGCGTTGCTGACGATGTTCCTCGGCGCGGCCGACAACCTCGTCACCGCCGTCCAGGCAGGCGTGATCGAGCAGGAGGGCGCCGTCGACCGCTTGGTTGCGCTCTTCGCCCCGCTCGTGCCTGCCGTTCCTGCCGGGTCCAGGGCACGCTCGTGAACCCGCTGGCCGCGATCGGCGGCATCATCGGGTTCGGAATAGCCGGACTGGATCCGTTCGGTGCACTCGTCGTCGTACCAGCGCTGGCTGCCGGTGTCCGCCGCCGCGTGATCCTGCTGTTCTTCGGGACGGCCTGGCTCGCCACCGTCCTGACCGGGATCGTGCTCGGCGAATCCGTACAGCACGTCGCCGCCTGGCTGCGCAACCTGTTCACGGTCCCCGACCCGGCGCGTCTGACGATGCAGCTGGTCCTCGCCGCCTGCCTCGGGCTCTGGGCCGCCTACCGCTGGGCCCACCGCAACGACACGAAGCCGGAGAGGACGAAGATGCCAAGGCTGGCCGGACCCATCGGGATGAGCCTGATGGGCATCTTCTGGGGCGTGAGCGCGTTGACCGACCCCAGCTTCTTCGGCGTCGCGACGATCGGCGCGAGCATGCAGAGCATGCTCGCCGTCGCCGCCGTCTTCACCGGATGGTTCCTGATCAGCCAGGCCCCGCTGTGCCTGGTCGTGCTCGCCCTCGCCGCCGGCCGCGACTCCCGCCCGGTCCAGCGCGCGATCGGGTTCGCTCGCCGCACCGCTCGCCCGGCCGCGTACGTCATGACCGCTCTCCTCGCCGCGGCGTCCCTCTTCCTGATCCTCAACGGCGCCACCTACCTGGCCACCGGGACCTACTGGCCCGGCTGACCGGACACGACCTCAGTCGGTGAATTCCACCGAGACCATGGACACGTCCCGCAGCGGCGCGAGGCTCTCCGCCTCGGCGACGAGTGCTTTCCGCCGCTCGGAGCTCAGCGGCGTGAACGTCTGGAACACCTCGAACTCGACGTGCAGCTTACGACCGCGCTTGCGCCCACGCCAGGTGCCGATGATCTCGCCGTCGGCGAGGACGGTGCCGGGTGCGCCGGCGGTTCTCCAGACCTGTCGGCGATGCGCGCTCCCCACGATCGTCTCCCGGTCCCGCAGCTGGGTGTAGGGGTCGCGAGGAGGAAGCATCCGTGCGCCCGTGGGCCTGCTCGCGGTTCGGAGCGTGCCGAGGTCGGCTGCCAGGATCCAGGCCGTCCCATCGAAGTCGACCTCCACCAGCTCGTCCTCGAGCTGGCTCCACCACGGATCGATGTCGCCGACCCGCACCCCCAGCCAGGCGGCGAACCCGGCCCGATCGGACGGCCCGTAGGAGCGCAGGTAGCGCCGGAGCAGCTCGGCGCGCGACGTCTCGGGCTCGGCGGTCTCGAGGGGACCGTCGAACCATTCCTCGGTCAGGACGAACGGCGCCTTGTTCTCGGCGCGTGGCGCGAAACAGACGGTCCGTTGCAGCGCCAGCAGGCGGACACAGAAGTGCACCACCGCCTCACCGATGGTCTGACCCTTTGCGTAGGGCCCCTCCTCGTTCCAGACGCGGCGCTGCTGGGCGGTCAGCTCGGGCTCGACCCGCTCGGCGACCTCCGCGCCGAGCTCGTCGATCGCCAGCTGCCGACCCGACAGCACCTCGCGCGTGGCCCCGGTGACGATGTCGACCACCTCGGCGATGGTCAGGTCGAGTCGGTCGACGGCTTCCCCGACGCCTTGCACGAAGTGCCGTCGGGCGTCCTCGGTCACCGGCAGCACCCCGGTCGTATAGACGTCCGCGTCGGCGGCGGGCAGGTAGTACGGGGCGCCCCGCATGCTCCACGTCAGCAGCATGCTCCGGTCTCGGAGCGCCGCCTCGACCACATCGGCCGTCACGCCCTCGACCCGCGCATGGAAGGCGAGCAGCGCCGAGCCGGACGGACTGTCCTGGACGCCGCATCGAGCGGCGGCCGCCAGCAGCTCATCTTCGCCGAGCCGGACGTCGAGATGGTGCGAGGCCAGCCGGAAGGCGACCACACTGTCCCGATCGATACGTTCGACCACCCGCCCAGCGTACGACTCGGGCTCACCAGGCGTTGGCACCGCGCGATCTGCGGGCGGGATCTCACTCCTGACGCGTCAGGAGCGCGTCGAGTCGCTGCAGCACACTCCGCTGCGCGGGGTTGTAGAGGTCGACGAGAGCCTGAGCCAGGACGAGGCCTGCCGTGGACCGGCCGAGCGGCGACCGGTCCAGCGCATCGGTCAGCTCGGGGGCGTGCTCCCGTTGCCGCCGGGTGGTCTCGACCATCCTCCGGGCGAGGTCCTCGACGGTCGCGTCGTCGGCTCCGGCGTCGAGACGGTCGAACTCGACGTCCGTGTCCTCCTGATGCAGGAGCGCCTGCCGGAATGCCGCGAGCGTCCGGGCGTCGAAGACCTGCGCGTAGATCGCCAGGAGGGCCTGCTGCGTCGAGGAGAGCTGCGAGGCGAACGAGGCGAAGCCGGCCGGGGTCTCCAGAGGGGCGCTGTGCGAGACGAGCTGCGCCAAGTCCTCGCGTACGCGCTGGAAGTGCTCGATCCGCGACTCCAGCTCGGCGTCGAGCGCTCGGACGTTCTCCATCGCATTCGGGTCGCCGGGCCCCAGAGCGGCGATCCGTTTCACCGGGACGCCGAGCTCCCGCAGACGCCGGATCCGCAGGAGCTGGACCAGATGGGCCACCTCGTAGCGTTTGTAGCCGTTCGCCGCACGCTCGGGATGCGGGAGGAGTCCGACCCGGTGGTAGTAGCGCACCGAGTTCTCCGTCGTGCCCGCGATCCGCGCCAGCTCACGGGTGCTCCACGCCATGCGCAGCATCATGCCAGCGTCAAGAGTTGATGAGCAGGGGAAGGAGGTAGCGGAGCGAGTACGCCTCGTAGACCGCCCCGATGACGAACAGCACCAGAGCGGGGACCCACATGACGCCGAAGCGTCGCAACCCCTGGCCCCAGGCCCGCCGCCGCGTGGTCGCGCCGACGCTCGCCGGGCGGATCCACGCCAGGCCTAGGACGTACGCCCCCAGCAGCAGGAGCACGTACGCCTGGATCTCGATGACCATCGTGAGCGAGTGCGGGATCAGCGTCATCGTGGTGACGTGGTCGACGGGAGCCAGGACGATCCCGGTGGTGAATACCCAGTAGGCGAAGACGGGGATCCCGGCGAAGGGCACGACCATCGACGGGAGCGTGATGAAGCCGAGGGCCACCTTGCCGAGGTTCACACCCAGGATCACCAGGGCGAACAGCCACGGCCGGGCGAACAGCGAGACGACGAGATCGGTCTCACCGGTCTCGTCCATCGAGCCGGTGAGCATCGCGTTGAGCTCGGGACGAAGGGTGCCCAGAGCCATCCCGGCGACGAGCAGGCCGTAGGCCATGAGGTTGAGGTACGCGTAGGCCCGTCCGTGCTGCCGGATGAGCGCCAATGAGCTGCGGAGTGTCCTGGTGACGGTTGCGATAGCCATGCGGACATCCCAAACCCTGTTCTTGGAACGGAGTCAAGGGCCACGCGGTCAGCGGGTCATGTTCGTCCGAGCCCGGCGACCAGCACCAGCGCGGCGAAGCCGTCCTCGGTGCCTGGCCAATGGGCTCGAACCGCATCGATCCCGGCTCGACGGACGACGCCGCGCAGGACGGCGGCGACGATGATCGCGTCGTCGGCGTAGCCCAGCACCGGGATGAAGTCGGGCACCAGGTCGATCGGCAGGGCGAGATAGACCATCAGCAGCCCGAGCCTGATCCGTACGCCGCGAGGCATCGACCTGTCGGCCGCGAGCCGACGCAGCAGCCGCACCACATCGGGCAGGATCCGCAGTGCCTCGCGCAGCAGCTCGCCGCGCGGGCGGACGACGAGCAAGGCGACGACGAGACCGAGCCAGGTGAGCAGCAGCGCGGCCGCGACGCCGATCGCCACGTCCCACCAGAACGAGCCGGTCATCGTCACCCTCCGAGCCACGCCGCGCTCCGACGGCGCGACACCTCGTGATTCCATCACGGCGGCCCGGAGAAAGGCGTCGTCGTCTCCTTCTGCGAGCAGTACGCTCGATCAGGCGACGAGCTGACCTCGGCGCCGTCATGGTTCACGGAGGAACCCATGCCACTCACCAGAGTCCACAATCTTTCGATCTCCCTCGACGGCTTCGCGACCGGCGAGCCCCAGTCGGCCGAGGCGCCCTTCGGCCACGCCGGCGAGCGCCTGCACGAATGGATGTTCGCCACCCGCTACTGGGACTCGTCCGGCGCCGCGGGTGCGGACGACGCCTTCGCGCAGCGACACAGCCAAGGCATCGGCGCCGAGATCATGGGCGCGAACAAGTTCGGACCGCCGGGGTGGCAGGACGACCCCGACTGGAAGGGCTGGTGGGGTCCCAACCCGCCGTTCCACTCGCCGACCTTCGTCCTCACCCATCGACCGCGTCCGTCGCTGGAGATGGAGGGCGGCACCACCTTCCACTTCCTCGACGCTCCCCCGGCCGAGGCGCTGGCGGCCGCATTCGAGGCAGCCGACGGTCAGGACGTACGCCTCGGAGGCGGCGCGACCGTGGTGCGGGACTTCGTGGCCGCCGGCCTCGTCGACCTGATGCACCTGGTCCAGGTCCCGATCGTCCTCGGTCGCGGCGTACGCGTCTGGGACGGTCTGGAGGGCACCGAGAACGACTACGACATCGAGGCGGTCTCCTCACCCAGCGGCGTCACCCACCTGACCTTCACCCGAAAGTCTGCCGACTCCTAGGCCGGCGAAAGGTCCGTCGAGCGCGGCCCACTGCAGGAGCATGACGGTCTTGCCGTCCATGATCCGGCCGTCCCGGGTCATCGCGAGCGCATCGGCGAAGTCGAGCTCGAGCACCTCGATGTCCTCGCCCTCCTCGGCGACCCCTCCCCCGTCACCGGTTCGGCTGGCGGGCGAGTAGGCCGCCGCGAAGAAGTGGAGCCGTTCGGTCACCGATCCGGGGCTCATGTAGGCGTCGAAGATGTGGTCGACCCTGGTGAGACTGATGCCGAGCTCTTCGGCACTCTCCCGGCGGATCGCGGTGACCGGATCGTCAGCGTCCAGAAGCCCGGCAGCCGCCTCGATGAGGAGCCCGTCAGGATGGTCGTTGACGTAGACCGGGTACCTGAACTGCCGCGTCAGCAGGACCGTGCCACGCTGCACGTCATAGGGAAGGAGCACGGCGCCGTTCCCGCGGTCGTACGTCTCGCGCTGCTGCCTCTCCCAGCGCCCGTCGCGTCGGCGATAGTCGAACGTGGTGCGCCTGAGCACGTGCCAACCCTGTGAGGTCAGCTCGACATCGCGGATCACGACGTCGGGGTTGCGGGCCAGATCCCGCCCGGCGCGGTCGAGACCTGTGCGGCCGCGATGATCTGGGACCTCGGTGCCGGGGCGCGGGTCAACTTTGGCTGTCGTCATAGCGGCAGGCTACATGCAATAATGTGCACAAACAGAAAGGAATGTGCATGCTTGTTCGACAGCGTCACGCTCACCTCCTTCGTCTACTCGACAAAACAGGCAAGATCGTGGCCAAGGACGCCGCCGCCGACCTGGGCATCTCCGAGGACAGCATCCGCCGCGATCTGCGCGACCTGGCCGCGGAGGGCCTGTGCCAGCGCGTCTACGGAGGCGCGCTCCCCGTCTCCCCGGCGGTCGCCGACTACACCACTCGTCATGCCGTCGAGCCCGGCGGAAAGCGCGCGGTGGCAGCCAAGGCCGCCAGCCTCGTACATCCCGGTAGCACGCTCATCCTCGACGGAGGCACCACCGCTCTCGCCGTCGCGGAGGCGCTTCCCAGGGACCTGGAGTGCACCGTCATCACCAACAGCCCGACGGTCGCCTCGGCCCTTCTGGAGCACCCGAGCGCCGACCTGTTCCTCCTTGGCGGCCGGGTCTTCAAGCACTCGGCCGTCGCCTGTGGCGCGGCTGCCGTCGAAGCAGCGCAGAACGTCTCCGCCGACCTCTGCCTCATCGGCGTCACCGGTGTTCACCCGGAAGCCGGGCTCACCACCGGAGACGCCGAGGACGCCGCCATGAAACGGGCCCTGGCCGCGCGCGCTGCCGAGACGTACGTTCTCGCGTCGTCGGAGAAGATCGGTGCCGCCTCTCCCTACCGGGTGCTCCCCTGGGGTCAGATCGCGGGAGTCATCACCGACGCCAGCCCGACCGATGACATCATCGAGCAGCTGTCAGCAATCGGGGTCAAGACCCTGCACGCCGACGACTCAGCGCCGTGATGCGCCGGCTCGTTCGAAGAACCGCTCGACGTCCCGCCTCGAGCGAAGTCGGACGAACCGGAGATGGGCATGGCTCGGATCGGCCATCGCCGCCTCGTATCTCTCGATCTGCGGAGCGTACGAGTCCCATGCCCATCGGATCACCGAGTCGCTCGGGCTCCAGAGTCGAAGACCGCCCCAGCCCTCGCGGTTGCCGTTCCAGAGCTCTTCACGCTTCACTACTCTTCGCAGCGTACGCAGGGTGACCTGCACCATCACGCGCCACCGCGGCGGATTGACACAGACGACGAGTTCCGCCGGCTTCCACACCAAGGTGCCGACCTTGCTCTGGTAATTCCCATCGATGACCCAAGCGTCAGCGCGGGTCGCCTCGCGGACCCTGTCCACGAAAGCGTCCGGCTCCTCCTCGACCCACCCGGGACGCCAATGAATCGCGTCGAGCTCGACGTACGGCACACCAAGGATGTCCGCCAGCCTCCTGGCGACCGTCGACTTGCCCGACCCCGAGGATCCGACCACCGACACCCGCCGGACCGGCTCGAGCCCCTCTCCCATGTCCAGATCGTAAAGCAGCCCCGCCCGCAGCGTCGGCCCGATCAGAGCCGCGTCTGGCCCACCTGAACTCACCTGAGGGAATGCCGGGGTGCTTGCCACGCTCGCGTGCCGCCTCGCGAGCCTCGACCACGTCGAGCGGAGCAGTGACCCGAACCCAGTAGGACAGACGCGTGCCGGGGTCGCGCCTCCACGCCGGGATGACCGAGTCGTCCATCGGCATCTCATCGAGAATGATGTCGTTGCCGCGATCGAGCATGGCCACGACGGCCGCGCGCATGCCCGCCAGAAGGCGTTGCCCGGCCTCGCCATGCCTCATCCGAGCCCGACGACAAGGTGCGGCTCGGGGAGCAGCTCCTGGAGCCGCCGGGCAACCGATGACTTACCAACGCTCGACGTGCCCACGAGCGCGATCAACCGGCCGCCGAAGGCGCTCTCTCGCTGAGACAGACCATCCCGGGACGTCCTGTAGTTGCTCATCGGCTCACGGCGGCAGCCGCTGCTGAAACCTTGTGGCGCCGGACCGTCGTCGAGCAGGCGCTCATACAGATGAATGTACGTCGCCCCAGGACTTCCATGCGCCGACTCGGACTCGCATCTAGGTTTCAACGTTCCTGATCGGCCACCGAGTGGGCTGTCGGATCCGGTTGGCCTATCTGCGTCTGGTGAATCGGATGTCGCGGCGGATTCAACCGGTCATCGCAACACTGGGTGGTGGGTTCGGGTTCGAAAGTAGCTCATCGAGGACCTGTGCTGGTGTCTTCCA
>NZ_JBEXSD010000099.1:0-11843 GCF_040613495.1 Nocardioides sp. NPDC006273
CCGATCTTCTTGTCGACCAGCAGCCCGGTGAACATCCACCCCGAGACATCTCTCGCGCCGGTCTCCTCAGCGATGTCACCAGACACCGCGAGGACACGCAGTCTCAGCGCGGCCTGCTTGGCTTGGAGGATCTCCAAGCGCTTCAACCGGTCCTTCTTCTCACCGGTGCGCCAGTAGACGGGGTCGCGGGCGAGGAGGGTGTCGAGGGAGGACTCGATGGCAGCGAGCTCTGCGTCGATCGGGTCTTGGGGGTTGGTGCCCCAGTGGTTGATCTCGGGTTCGAGACTCATCGCCGCCCCTCCTCTCGCGTGTGTGTTCAGAGGCGTGTCGTGATGGGTCTGATTCTACTCCACCAGGCGACGTGGATCTACTTATCTTGGCAGGTCAAACCCGGTTTTCGCGGTGAGCGAACGGCCTCGGACCTGTGGATGGTAAGTGGCCCGAAGGGCCACCCTCCCACCCCATCAACACCACCATTCCGAAGCAAGAATGCGCTGCGCCACACCCGGGCCGCCGCCCCGATAGCCAGCCAGATCTTTTCTCGACATGGTCCGGTGTCCAGGACCGCGTAGCGGCCGGCGTAGCCGGCGGCCGAAGGCCGTCCTTGACTCCGGGGCATGTCGAGAACACCCTCGAAGCCGGGTCGGCGGCCCAGGCTGGCCTTCGGGTGGGACGTTCCGGCAGGGAGGTCTCGACAAGCTCGACCACCGGGGGCAGGGGGTCTCGACAAGCTCGACCACCGAGGACTGGTCGTTCCGGTAAGGAACCGTGTTGGTCTCGACACGCCTCCGCCCAGCGGGGCAGGAGGCCTCGACAAACCCGACAAGCAGGCGAGACCCCCGAACTCACCCGATCCTCCCCCGCCGCCGATCGGTGGTGATGAGCTCGACGTTGACCCCCGCAGCCCGCACAAAAGCGATCAGCTCATCGTCGAACATCTCCCCCGGCTGAGGAGGACTGAGCGTCCGAGCCCCAGCGGCACCGAGCTCCACGAGAGTTGAATCGAGATCAGGAGCCATGAACGCCAGATGATGGAGGCCGTACGCATGCGGCCCGGGCGACAAGGGGGTGATGAGCTTGAGAGAGATCGAATCGGCCTTCTCCAGGAAGACCCCGCGGACCCCGTGACGGGTGTTGACGACCGGGTCCGTGACGCGACGGTAGCCGAAGAGCCGCTCGAAAGCCTCGGCGGTGCGGAGCAGGTCGCGGACCTGGATGCCCACATGGTCAAGTCGAAGGTCGGGCATTCTCGCCTCGCGTCGGAGCTCAGGCGACCGGACTGTGGGCCGCGACGATCTTCAGCAGCTCGGCTGCGACAGCCGTCGAGCCCGCCTCGTTGAGATGGCCGCGGTCATAGGTCAGGTTCTCGTTGAGCACGTAGTAGGGACGGCCGTCCTGGCGGCGTTCCCCGGTGCCCTCCGCCTCGGCGGCGGCGATGTCGACGAGACGCCCGGTGGCGGCGTACTTCTCCCGGATCATCGCGTTGTAGCGCTCCCGGGCGACGTTGTCGGCCGGCCCCATCTCGTCGTCACGGCCCACGGCCGCCTTGACCTTCGACTTCCAGTTCCGGTCGGCGGTGAGCGGCACGGTCGTGTAGAGGAAACGTACGCCGGGATGGGCTGCCTCGACCTCCGCCATCGTCGACACATAGGCGTCGAAGACCGCCTGCACGTCGGTGGCCGCGGTGATGTCGACGTAGCAGAGCTTCATCAGCGCCACGTCCACGTCCTCCCCTGCGGCGCCGTCCATCAGCTCCGTGAACGCGGCGAGCTTGCTGAGCGGATCCTCGTTCACCCCGATGTAGGCGTGCCGCAGCGTCGCGTCCTCGACCTCACCCGCATCGGCCCCACCAGCCACATCGGCCACATCGACACCGGACACGTCGGCGAAGGCCGGCACCGGCACCGCGGCGTCCGCGTACACCTTCGAGACCCCGTCGAGGACGTTCATCCCGACCGAGTTGTGCCCGAAGAGCACGGTGGTCCTCCCCACGACCCGCAGCTCGGACTCGGACGGCTCTGCGACCGCGACCTGATCGTTCATCCCCGGGCTCCTCAACAACCAAGCTCCGGCCAGCGCGACCGCGAGCCCCAACACTCCTGCCCATACGCCGATCAGCAGCCTCACCGACCCAGGCACTTCCCTCCGCGCCATCTCAACCCACCTTGACCCCTTCGCAACCGGCATCGTCCGCGTCACCGATGTCGTCGTCCTGCTCGCCGGCCGGCTCCTGCGCCAGCCGCAGACACATCTCGCGTACGTCGCGCTTGACGACCTTCCCGTTCGCGTTGAGCGGCAGCGCGTCGACGAAGCGGACGACCTCGGGCACCATGTGCTTCGAGAGCCGCCGGCGACAGTGCGCGATCACGTCGGCGCCGCGCAGCACCGACCCGCGCCGAAGCACGATCACCAGCTCGACCCGCTCACCGGCGGCACGGTCCGGGAGCCCGACCGCCGCGGCCGCCACCACGTCCGGCAGCTCGAGAGCAGCCGACTCGACCTCCTGGCTCGCGATCCGGTACCCCCACGACTTGATGAAGTCCTCGGCCCGGTCGACCACGTAGATGTAGCCGTCCTCGTCGACCTTCGCCAGATCTCCGGTACGCAGCATCCCGCCGGGCATCTTGCGCGCCGTCGCCTCGGGGGCGTCGAGGTAGCCAGGCGAGATGTTCGCGCCGCTGGCCCAGATCTCGCCGATCTCGCCGGGACCAACCGGAATCCCGTCACTGTCGAGAACCCGAAGATCCACTCCGGGAATCCCGCGGCCGATCGATCCCGGGCGGCGGGGGAGCTCATCGGGCGGGAGATAGGAGAGCCGCGCGGTCGCCTCGGTCGCGCCGTACATCACGAAGACCTTCGCCTGCGGCTGCGCGTGCATCATCTGCTCGACCAGCGCAGGAGCCAGCCTGCCACCGGCCTGCTGCACCGTCCGCAGCGACGGAAGCGCCGTGGTGCCGAAGGTGCTGTTGCGCAGCAGCATCCCGAAGGTGGATGGAACCCCCGCGACGCCCGTGCAGCGTGCGGACGCCATCCGGTCCACCACCGCCTGCGGGAAGACGATGTCCGGCTGGATCACCATCGCGGCTCCGGCACGCAGATGGGTGTGCAGGAGCGAGAGCCCGAAGACGTAGGTGAACGGCAGCACGACCAGCATCCGATCCTCCGGCGCGATGTCGAGGTAGTCGAGGATCGAGGTCGTGTTCGCCTGGATGTTGCGGTGCGTGATCCGCACGGCTCTGGGATCGCCCGTGGTCCCGGAGGTGAACATGTAGAGCGCGTCTTGGTCCGGGTCGACCTCGACCGCCGCGGACGGGTCGGCCGAGGCCGCTCGAGGCTGCGGGATCAGCCGCTCCTTCCGCTCCACGACGACCGGGACGCTCCTGGGCAGGCTCAGCCGGAGCGCCTCGGCCTGGGCGCGCCCCACCAGCAGCGCGTCGGCGCCGACCCACCCCACTCGGGCCGCCACCTCGTCGGTCGGCAGCGTGATGGCCAGCGGCACCACGACCAGGCCCATCCGGAGCGCGGCAAGATAGGCCGAGACCCAGAACAGCCCGTTGGGCGCCACGATCCCGATCGGCGCGCCCGGAGACAGACCGAGCACCGAGAGCCGTCCGGCGAGCACGGAGACGCTGGCTCGCAGCTCTTCGAAGGTGTATTCGCGACCCGCCTCTACGAGCGCGATCGAGTCCTCGGGCGCTAGCTCGAGAAGAAAGTCAGCGGTGTTCAACGTGGCCCGTCCCCCGGGTACTACGGCCGGGACAGTTCCCGGCAACCGCAACGTTGCACGGCTCCCCTCCATGGACCGTGGCCGGTCCGACATGCTGCCTGAAATTGAGTACGCGGCCCACCCATCGGTCTCGACCGGGCTCCACCGCGCGTCGACTGGTCCCGTGAACCTCAAGCGCCTTCTCCTCTTCGTGCTGCTCGGCGTGCTCGTCGGGATCACGATCTTCTGGGTGCCCGGGCGCTTCGCCGGCTCCTCCCCCGTCGGCGAGGACCGCGATCGCTCTGCGAGCTCCTCGGTTTCCCAGTCGGGCGCGCCACAGGCCGGGACCGACTCCGATCCGAGCGCCGGTTCGGGTTCGGGCCCGACGTCGCAGCCGGATCCCGAACCGGCGACCGAGGCACTGCCCAAGGCGGCCTCGCCCCAGACCGAGTCGGGTCTCCCCGGCCTCTCCGAGAAACCACGTACGAAGCCGGCGGCGCTGGTCGCGGAGCCGCTGCCGAAGCAGGCGGTCCGCAAGGACGCCCTGGTGGCCGGCTACCCGACCGCCCTGGCGCCACCGGCACGCACCACCGTCCAAGTCTCCAGCGTCTCGCCGACCGAGGGCGTGCTCCAGGTGGCGCTGACGGCGAGCTGCCGGCGGCCGTGCGACGTACTGCGTCACTTCCGCACCCGCCTCGCGCAGCACGGCTTCGAGGAGGTCTCGACCACGTCGGTCGAGAACGCCCCAGCGCTGTCGCTGCGTCGTGGCGAGGAGACCGTGAGCGTCACGGTCACCGACACCGGGCGCCGCGACGTCGACTTCAGCCTCTACTCCGTCCTCCACACGTTGGCCTGAGCGCCGGTGTATCTCTCACTCAGCGACCGTCCCACCACGGATGTCGAGCCGCGGAGCGCCGGCGGGCGGGTCTCCCGAACGGTCGTCGTCCTCGGCATCGTCAGCCTGCTGACCGACATCTCCTCGGAGTCGGTCTCGGCGATCCTGCCGCTCTACCTGACCGCTGTCGTGGGGCTCTCTCCGGTGGCGTACGGACTCATCGACGGGCTCTATCAGGGCGTCTCCTCGCTGGTACGGATCGCGGCCGGGTGGGTCGCCGATCGCACCGACCGGCCGCAGCCGGTGGCGCTGGCGGGCTATACGCTGAGCGCGGTCGCCCGGCTCGGGCTGATCTTCGCCGGCGGCTTCGGCACGATCTCGGCAGCGATCTCGCTCGACCGGGTCGGCAAGGGCGTACGCACCGCACCACGCGACGCGATAATCGCAGCCTCCAGCGACCCGGCGCACCTCGGCCGCAGCTTCGGCGTCCACCGGGCACTGGACACGATCGGGGCCACCCTCGGGCCGCTCCTCGCGTTCGTGATCCTGTGGCGGATCGTCGACGGCTACGACACCGTTCTGGTCGTCTCGCTCGGCTTCGCGGTGCTCGGGGTGGCGACGATGGTGTGCTTCGTGCCGTTCCGCACCGGAGCCGTCCGCCGGACCGCTCCGCGTCGCAGCCAACCGCGCCCCAAGGTGCGCTGGCGCACCGTGCTCACGCCCGGTCTCACGCGGGTGACCGGTGTGTCCGCGGTGCTCGCCCTGCTCACCATCGGTGACGGGTTCGTCTATCTGGCGCTGCTGGAGACCGGCGGTTTCGCGGCGAAGTGGTTCCCGGTCCTCTACGTCGGGACCAACGTCGCCTACCTCGCCCTGGCCGTCCCGATGGGCCGGCTCGCGGACCGGGTCGGGCGGATCAGGGTTCTCGTACTCGGCCATCTACCGCTCGCGGTCGCCTACCTGTGCGCCGCGTCCGGGTCCGGCGCACTGTGGACGACGTGCACAGCGGTGCTCCTCCTCGGCGTCTTCTACGCCGCGACCGACGGCACCCTGGCTGCCGTCGCCGGGCAACTGGTCCCCGAGACCGTACGAGCCAGCGGCATCGCCACCGCCCAGACCGCGGTCGCACTGGCTCGCCTCGTCGCGGCCACCGGCTTCGGCCTGCTCTGGTACACCCTCGGCCCCCGGGTCGCGCTGCTCGCGGTCTGCGTGGTGCTGCTCGCCGCGATCCCGGCCGGGCTCGCGGTGCTGCGCAGGGCAGCGTGATGACGACGTCCTGGGCCAGGCAGCGCACGGCCGTCTTCGGCGCGATCGTCGTGCTCGTCACCGCCGGGGTGACGGCGCACGCCCTCTCCGCGATCGCCGAAAACGACCGGCGTACGTCCACGGCGACCGCCGCCACGACCACCACCCTGGCGCAGGTCGAGAAGGGGCCCCGAATCGTCTTCCGCCACACCGGGCGCGACGCCGACTACGGGCACGTCGGCGTCGTGGCGCTGGCCGATCCTGACGGCCCTCGAGCGCTCACCGACCTGAGCTGCGACCGGGTCTATGCCCAGGCCCGGTCGGTCTCCTGCTTGATGACCGAGCGGGGCGTGGTGAGCAGCTACCGGGCGACCGACCTGGCGACCTCGACCCCGGGAGAGGCGTGGCGGGAGGTCGACGGGGCCGACCTGCCCGGGCTGCCCAGCCGCACCCGGCTCTCGCCGGACGGGCGGCTGGTCTCCTCGACGGTGTTCGTCAACGGCGACTCCTACATGGTCAGCGGGTTCTCGACGCGCACCGCCATCCGCCGGATCGGTGGCACGAGCTACGGAGACCTGGAGAAGTTCACGCTGGTCGTCGACGGCCGCCGCGTCACCCCGGTCGACCGCAACATCTGGGGCATCACCTTCACCGACGACGGCCGCACCTTCTACGCCACCGTCGCCACCGGCGGACGAACCTACCTGGCCCGCGGCGACCTCACCGAGCGCTCGCTGACCACCGTCGCCGACCATGTCGAGTGCCCCTCGCTCTCCCCGGACGGCACCCGGATCGCGTTCAAGGAGGCGGACGAGGGCGGCACCCGGTGGACGCCGGCGGTCCTCGACCTCGCCACCGGCCGGCGCACCGTGCTCGCCGGCGAGGCCCGCAGCATCGACGACCAGATCGAGTGGCTCGACGACGACACCGTGCTCTACGGCCTGGCCCGTGAGGGTGAACCGGTCAGCGATGTGTGGGCCCTCGACACCTCGACCACCGCCACCCCTCGCGTACTGGTCCCGGAGGCGTCTTCCCCCGCGGTCCTACGCTGAATCGGGTACGCCGCCCCTCGGCCTGACCCGCAGGCCACCCGGTCCCGGTTTCCTGACCGTATGACCGTTGATGAAGCCGAGGTGGAGCCCCGGATCGAACCCCGGATCGAACCCAGCGCGGACGTCGACGACCGTGCGGTGATCGGCGCCGGAACCCTCGTCTGGCACCTGGCCCAGGTGCGCGAGCACGCGCGGATCGGCAGCGAGTGCGTGATCGGCCGGGGAGCGTACGTCGGCCCCGGGGTCGTGGTGGGTGACCGCTGCAAGGTCCAGAACCATGCGCTGGTCTACGAGCCGGCGGTGCTCGAGGACGGGGCATTCGTCGGGCCGGCGGTGGTGTTCACCAACGACCATCTCCCTCGCGCCGTCAACCCGGACGGCACCCTCAAGGACGGCGACGACTGGGAGGCCGTGGGCGTGACGGTACGCACCGGAGCCAGCATCGGCGCGCGCGCCGTCTGCGTCGCTCCGGTCACGATCGGCGCCTGGGCGACGGTCGCGGCCGGCGCCGTGGTCACCCGCGACGTACCGGACCACGCACTCGTCGTCGGAGTGCCGGCCCGGCGGGTCGGCTGGGTCGGGCACGCCGGTGCGCCGTTGGTCGCCGAGGGAGATGCCTGGCGCTGCCCCACGACCGGCCGGCTCTACGTCCTGCGCGGCACGAGCGAGCACGAGGGCCTGGTCGCCCGCTGACGCGGGAAACGTCAGGCGGCCCGCCACTCGGCCTTGTGGGCGATGCTGATCGCGGCGATCTGCGAGGAGACCCCGAGCTTGGCGAGGATCGACTTCACCTGGGTGCGCACCGTCGCCTCGGAGACGACCCGGACCTTGGCGATCTCGCCGACCGTCGAGCCGTTCATCAGGTGCTCGAGCACCTGCGACTCCCGTGGGGAGAGCTCGGCGAGCCGGCGACGGAACTCGAGCATCTCCTTCTCCTGCCCCGCCCACGCCCTGATCCAGCGCTCACGATCGTCGACGTCGAGCACGCTGAGGCCGTAGTTGAGCCTGCGGACGGTGCCCATGATCTCGCCCAGGGGCACCGTCTTGGACAGCACCGTCCGGGCACCGGCGTGCAGCGCATGACCCCAGCGGGCCTCGTCGGTCGAGCTGGTCACCACGACGACGTCGGCGCCCGACCTGGCGAGCGGCGCGATGAGGCGTACGCCGGAGCCGTGCTGCCCCAGATCGAGGTCGAGCAGCACGATGCGCGGCTGCGAGCGCATGATCAGCGACGTGAGCCTGGCCTCCGACTGCGGCACCTCCGGAAGCTCGACGCGGCGAGCGTCGTACCCCTCGAAGGTGAGCGCCAGCTCGAGCGACTCGGCGAACAGGGTGTGGTCATCGACGAGGACGACCTTCAACCGTTTACGTGGCGAAACCACGGCGGTCCCCTAGGCCCGAGGCACGCTCGCCTGCCCCGTCGTCAGCGCAGCCGAGCAGCGGGATCCCGAGGACGAACGTGGTGCGCTCGCCGGACTCGGAGAGCTCGAGGTAGCCGCCCTGCCGCTCCATGAGGTCGCGCGCGACGTGGAGGCCGATGCCCTGGCCGGTGGAGCCCGGGCCGCTCACGCCCCAGGCGAAGATCCGCCGTCGAAGCTCCGGCGCGACCCCTGGCCCGTCGTCGGTCACGGCGATCTCGACGGAGGTGCTGGGGCGGTCGACCGCACGCACCTCGATCCGGGCCGGGCCGCTCCCGTGGGTCGCGGCGTTGTCGAGAAGCACGTTGAGCGCTTCCGTCAGCTGGTCGGAGTCACCGAGCGCGAGCATCCGGCTGGGGCGCCACTCGACCTCCGTCCCCTTCGCCTCGTGGGCCAGGACGATGGTGCCCACGACGGCGTCGAGGTCGATCACCTCAGCGACCTCGTCATCCTGGCTGCTGACCCGCAGCGACGCCGCAGCCGAGCTGGCGATCTCCTGCTGCTTCTGGACCATCCGTTCGAGTCGTTGCAGCTCGCTCTGCGCCATCTGTGCCAGCGCGGCTCGCCGCTCCCCCTCGACACCGCCGGGCGCGTTCAGCAGCATGGTCGCGGCCCGGATCCCGGCCAGCGCAGAGGCAACCTCGTGCAGCCGGGCGCGCTCGTCCCGACCGACTCGTGACATCGACAAAACACTCCCCTGAAGACTTTCGAACTGCGCCCTCCCAGACACAGCCAGACAGGTGAAACATGTGCGGACCTCGAGAACCGACATGAACCGCCGCCTACGACAAAGGACCCTACTGACCCAAACCCCTGGACGTATTGGCTACCTATTTTTGGTTACCAGCCGTTACCGACTGTTGCCTGAAATTGAGGAACCGCGAGGAGTTGGGCCCCGTGATCGGGCGATGCCGGTTCCCCTGTTCGGATGGCCATGCTCGATGACCCGCCCGTGCCGACGCAGCCGGGACCTGCGGACGGGACCGCACCCGGGTGGCGTCGGCGCGCCCGAAAGCCGCTGATCGGGCTGCTGGTGTGCCTCCTCCTGCTCTGCGCCGCAGGGCTCGCAGGCACCCTGTGGCTCCGGGCGAAGGTGGAGGGAAACATCCAGCGGCTGCCCGACACCTTCACCGGGCTCACCGATCGGCCCGCCAAGCCCACCTCCGGGCCGGCCGCGGACGCGATGAACGTCCTGGTCCTCGGCACCGACACCCGGTCCGACGCTCCCACGACCGGCGCCGAGGCACCCGGGTGGAAGCCGGGGCAGGCCCGCTCGGACACGATGATGCTCGTCCACCTCGACGGCGACCGTCGCTCCGCCTCGGTGATCTCGATCCCACGCGACTCCTGGGTCGACATCCCGGGCCACGGGAAGGGCAAGGTCAACTGGGCCTACTCCTTCGGCGGCCCGACCCTCACCGTCGAGACCGTCGAGAAGATGACCGACGTACGCATCGACCATCTCGCCGTCGTCGACTGGGACGGCTTCCAGGCGCTCACCGACGCCATCGGCGGCGTCGACATCGACATCCCGAAGACCGTCTACGACTCCGCTCGTGGGGTCCGCTGGGAGGCCGGCCGCCACCACCTCGACGGCGAGCAGGCTCTCCTCTACGTCCGCCAGCGCTACGGCCTCAAGGACGGCGACCTCGACCGTGTCGCCCGCCAGCAGGCCTTCCTACGTACGCTGCTCAAGCAGAGTCTCGAGCAGGAGCTGCGCAAGGACCCGGAGCAGGCCCTCGACCTCCTCACCCTCTTCTCGAAGCACGCCTCCGTCGACGACGACTGGTCGGCGACCCAGATGGCCAGGCTCGCCGCCTCCCTCCGCAACCTCCGCACCGACGACATCAGCTACCTCACCGTCCCCACCGACGGCACCGGCATGATCGGCGACCAGTCAGTCGTACGCCTCGACCCCTCCCGCGACCGCGACCTGTGGCGCGCCGTCCGCGAGGACCGAATGGCTGAGTGGGCCGAGGACAACCAAGACCTGATGACGCCTGACGTGGTGCGCTGAGTCGGGATCCTCGCTCACCGGTGGGCCCAGTCGGACGCCCGCTCGTGATCATGGGCGGGAACCACCTTCACCGAGGCCGGCAGGGCATGGAGACGGTGCAGCGTGCGCCAGGTCTGCTCACGGTCGACGTCCACGAGACAGCCGGGGAAGCCGGAACGCTGGCGTAGGTGCTCGATCTGCAGTCCGTGCCACGCGGCGTCTCCGACGAGCAGGACGGGCCCGTCCGCGGTGGCGAGCAGGACGCCGACGCTGCCGGGCGTGTGTCCTGCCAGGTCCACCAGCACGACGCTGCCGTCGCCGAAGAGATCGTGACTCCGCTCGAAGGTGAGAATCGGTGGCCCGTCGAGTGAGAACTCCAGGAGCTTCCGATCGGCGAGCCCGCGGCGTACGCCTCCCACCGGGGCCTGGTCTCCGGCAGCAGCCCAGGTCAGCTCCTCGTCGTGGAGGGCCACCGGCAGGCCCGGGAGGTCGAGCAGCCCCGAGACGTGGTCCCAGTGGGCATGTGTGCTGAGGGCGAGGTCGGGCCTGACTCCCGCCGTCGCGAGAGCCTCGACCGTCGGGACCGTCGTCGCCGGCGGCCGTACGATCCGCCGCAGCAGCGGCTGGAGCTCGGACACCGCCTGCTCGTGAGCATCTCGTGGCACGGCCGGGTCGATGAGAATCGTGGCCTCGGGATGATGGACCACGAAGGACTGGAGACTCAGCCGATCCGCGCCCGGCATCCCCTCGTACAGCAGCCGGCTCGGAACCGGTCGCGGTCGTTGCCGCAGCGTCTGCAGCCGAACGGTTCTCGTCGCCGGCGGCAGCGGGCCCTGAGCGCGCTCCGACAACGAGGCCAGCAGGCGCCGGTCGGCTCGTCTCGGCGCGACGAACGAACGAGCCCCCGCCGCAGCCGTCTGCATCAACTGCCGGGAGGTGTAGGCGGCGGGCAGCGAATCGAGCCCTGCGAACGGATTTGGCCGGTTGCGTAGTTCCATGTCTCGAACGCTAGAACTTAAGGTCGACCTGAAGGCAAGATGTTTCCATGCGGATCTCATTGGCCGCCGACCTCGTCGGTGTACCTGCCCATGTTCTGCGGCACTGGGAGGACGAAGGAGTGCTCGCGCCGAGCCGTCGGAGCGGGAAACAGCGAGACTTCACCGATCAGCACGTGAACGAAGCTCGGATCATCCACCGCCTTCGCCAAGCCGGCATCGGCCTCGCAGAGATCAGAGAGCTCCGATCCGCCCCTGCCGGTCACCGCTCGGCCCGGCTGACCGCCTCAGCCGAGCGGATAGCCGCGGAGGCGACCCGTCTCGATGCAGCAGCCGCGTTCCTGCGCCACACCGCGAGGTGTGAGCATCCGGTCATCGACGAGTGCCGGCAGTGCCACGACTACGCAATCGCCGGAGGCCTGCGAAGCACCCGCACAACACCGGTCTAGGGCGTGTTGATCAAGATGTCTGGGACCGTGGTCGTGATTCACGCGGCCTAGCTGTGATGCCCAGCCAGGTTGTTCAACCTGGTGATGGGTGCGGCCTTCCCGATTGCTGAGTGGGGTCGGTGATGGTTGTACTCGTGGACCCATCCT
>NZ_JBEXSD010000100.1:0-11713 GCF_040613495.1 Nocardioides sp. NPDC006273
GGCTGGGCTGGGTCATCGCTCGTCCTCCACGGTCAGCGCCGACAGGGCGGCGTCGGCGAGGGAGCCGAACTCGGTGTCGTCCAGCTCGTCGACGGTGCGGCCGGATCCGGTGTCGTCGAGGTACTGCTGGGCGATGGCAAGCCGGACGCGCTCTCGCACCTCGGTGTCGTGTGCTTCGGCCGGCTGCCCGACAGCGGGGGTCGCGCGGGTGCTGGCCGCGCCCTTCTGCGGATGGCACGCGCTGTACCCGCCGGGGACGTGGACCCAGATCGGATACCAGTTGCTGTGCTCCTGGATGAGCGGGTGGCCGCGGTCTTCGACCTCCAGGCCGCAGTAGGCGCAGCGCCAGCCGGGGGACGGCGCGCGCTCGATACCGTCCTGTCCGGCAGCGGGCGGCGTCAGGTCCTGGCGGAAGGCGGCGGCGCGCTCCGGGTCGAGCTCCAGCCAGTACGGCTTCCGGTCGGGCCCGGAGAGGCAGACGATGGTGGTGTCGTCGTCGCCGTGGAGGACGTCGCCGAGGCCCCAGCGGAGCGGGGTGGGGTCGTCGGCGGTCGTCGGGTCCTTCGGCCGGTCCGGGTTGTTGAGGCAGCTGTCGGGGTCGATGCCGTCGCAGTTCGTGCAGCAGTGCGCGGCGGCGGGGTGCTGGGTGGCCATGAACCGCAGGAAGGCGGCGGCCTCGTCGGGTGTGGGGCCGTGGCGGCCGTCGGCGGTCCACGGAGCGGGCTTGGTGTCGTCCTGTCCGGTGGTCTGGCGGGCGGCGGCGCGGGCGGCCATGAGGGCGGGGTCGCTCAGAACGTGGGCGAGCTCGTATCGGGCGCCCAGGGCTTCAACGCCAGGGTCGAAGGTGTTGCGGATCAGATCGTTGAGGGAGTCGAGGGCGCGCTGTGCGGCGTCGTACAGGCGGTCGGTCACGTGTGGCTCCTGGGTGGGTGGGGGCCGTCCCGGAGGACGGCCCGACGACAGTGGGTCAGGCGGCGGAGATGGGTTCGACGCGGAGGTCTCGGAGCCCGTGTTCGCGCATCAGGCCGGCGGCGGTCTCGATATGCGCGGCGGACAGCTCGACCTCCAGCTCGTCCATCAGCTCGGGGTGTCCGGCCGGGTCGTGGCCCCACTCGCGGACGAGAATGGCGCCGAGGTCCCGCATGCCGGAGAGCGGCGACAGGTAGCAGTCGTTCAGGTGGGCGAGGCGCGACGTCTCGATGAGGGTGTAGCCGGGCGGGATGATGCGGTGCATGGCTGCTGCTCCTGGTGGTTGGTGGGATGCTGGGGGTGGTCCCGCTCGCGCTGCCTGCGAGCGGGACCGTGGCGTGTCAGGCGGGGGTTCGTCGTCCGCGTGCGCGGTGGACGGTGCGCTTGCTGCATCCGATGCGGTCGGCGATCTGCCGGGCGGTGTAGCCGTAGGCGTCGAGGCGGTGGATGACGGCGGCGCGTTCACGCGGGGTGAGCCGGGCGGGCGGGTCGCCGTCGGTGGCTCGGTTGACCGCGACGTGGTCGGGGGCGGCAGGTATGTAGTGGGCGCGGTACCAGCGGCGCCAGGAGTCTCGTCGGCACTGGCGGCAGGACTTCCAGCCGCGGTTGTCGATGGCGAGGTTGGCGGGGTACGGGTGGCCGCGCTGGCAGGCGTCGGGGCGGGGCACGGTGTCTCCGGGGCGGGTGTGATGGTCCAGCCGCTGCTGGCGAGGTAGGTGGCGACGCGGGTGGCGCGGGCGTGGTCGTCCTCGTGGAGGTCGGTGGCGTCCTGTTCGGCGGCTTCGATGTCGGCGAGGGCGGCGAGGGGGATGGCGGTCTGTCCGGGGACGGCTGCGGGGGGCGGGGTGTCGAGGGCTGCGCGGGCGCCGGCGAGACGCTGAGCCGGGGTCACCGGGAAACCGCCTTGGCGGCGTTGCGCATGATCTGGGTTCCGGCGGGGTTGTCGTGTACGGCGCGGACGATGGCGTCGTGCCATGCCTGGAGGCTGTCGTTCTTCAGCTGGAGCTGGGCGATCTGCTCTCGTGCGGCGTCGAGCTGGGCGGCGATGGAGGGGCAGGTGCATTCGTCGATGTCGGGGTTGTTGATGCGGGTGAGGCAGCCGGGGACGAGGAAGCGGGTGCCGTCGGTGTCTTCGTGCCAGTAGCAGGGGCGGTGGCTCATGCGGCGCTCCTTCGGCGGTCGGGGCCGGTCATGGGGACGACGGCGGTGTCCTGCGACAGGCGGGACACGATCCGCTCGCCGAGGGCGGACGCGAGGTCGGGCGCGCCGTCCGAACGGGCGGGCAGGTTGGAGGTGTAGAGCGTTGGCCGGCACGCGTTGTACCGCTCGTTGATCAGCCGGTAGGTGACTTCCTCGGTCCACTCGGTGGCCTTAGCGGAGCCGAGGTCGTCGAGGACGAGGAGGGGGACGCGGGCGAGGCGGCGGAGTTCTTCCTCGGCGCCGCGCTCGGAGCCCTTGGGGCGGAGCAGGCCGTACATGTCGGCGGCGGTGATGGCCCGGATCTCGTACACGGACGGCCCGGCTTCGGCGATGCGGCGGAGCGCGCCGTACGCCTGGTGGGTTTTGCCGGTGCCGGTGGTGCCGGTGAGGAGGAGGCTGCCCGCGGTGGTGGGGTCGGCGGCGACGCGGTCGGCCCATGCCTGGACGTCGGGGACGGTGGCGGTGGCGTGCCGGTAGCGGGGCGGGACGGCGGCGGTCCACCGGTCGAGGGCCCACTCGGAGCGGACGCGGCGGTGGTACTCGGGGTGGCCGGGCTCGTCGGGGTTGGGGGTGTCGTCGACGGGGCCGGGCGTGATGTTGGGGTGGCGCTCCTGGATGCCGGCGATGATGCGGGCGAGGGCGGCGTTGGGGTTGGCGGTGAGGCTGCTGGGCTCCATGGTCAGAATCCGTTCTCGTACACGGAGGGGTCGACGGGGTTGGTGTAGGGCTGCCAGCCACCGGACACGGCACGGAGCTGGGGGCGGGGGGTGTCTGCGGAGGGGAGGGGCGGCAGTTCGGACCAGCCGCGCATGAAGTAGCGGGCGGAGTCGATGGGTCCGCGGGTAGCTGCGCGGGTGGCGTAGTCGGCCATGGCGGGGATGCCGCACTTCTTGATGAGGGCGATGACGGGGAACCAGCCGTCGCCTTTGAAGGGCCAGCGGACGTTGACGTCGGCGACGGAGAGGGCGTCCATGAGGGGCCGGACTTCGGCGGGGATGCCGTAGGTAAGGTCCGTGCTCTCCTGCTTGCTGGCTGAGGGGGTAGTAGAGGAGGGGAAAAGAGGGGTAGGGGTCCCGGATTCCGGGACACTGACGTCCCGGATTTCCTGACACTGAGACCCGTCAGTGTCCGCATTCTCGGGACACTGACCGGATCCGTCAGTGTCCGCAGTTCTGGGACTCTGAGACCCGTCAGTGTCCGGGTTTCCCTGACACTGAGACCCCATGTCAGCGTCAGGGATTCCGGGACACTGAACCGCGAACGTCGGGATGCGGTACTTGGCCCGCTCGTTCTTTTGGCCGGCCGTCGTCCGCTCCAACGCGCCCTTGGCCACGAGGCTCTTGAGGACGGCGTACAGCTGTGATCGGCTGAGCTTTGCGCCGCGGAGGACCTCGGGGCGTTCGACGCTGTTCCACGTGACCCGGGTGTCGTCGTTGGCGTCCTCGGCCAGGACGACGAGGAGGAGCTTCTCCCTGTGCGTCAGGGCCTCGGGGGCGCTGGTGAGCACCTCGACGATCAGGCGGATTCCCACGTGGGTCTCTTCTCGCTCGCGGTTCGGGTGGTTCGGGCCCGGGGCGCGACGGCCCCGGGCGGGTGGTCAGGCGCGCTTGCGTTTCAGGGCGAGGCGGCAGAGGCCCGCCACGTTCGCGAGGAGTGCGCCCACGGAACTCACGTACTCCTCGTCGCTGGCGTCGAGCGCCGCGTTGAAGAGGGCGAGCGTCGTGGCTCGGTCACCGTTGGCCCAGGCGGTGAGGAACCGGAGCGCGAACGCCTCGGCCGGGTCGTCAGCGGTGGCGCCGGGGACCAGCTCCTGCATGACGAACATGTCGGGCGTGCCGGGACGCGGGGCGTGCTCTCCGTACAGCTGGTGGAGCACGTGCTTCCCGGCCTCGGCGATGGCACAGCACACGCCGTACATGCGGCTGTTATCGCTGGCCATGCCGATCGTCTGGAGCGCGGTGGCGGCGCCGCAGATGTCCCCGGCGACAGCCTTGCCGAGCATGTCGAAGACGGCCTGGGAGGTCTCGTCGTGGTCCATGGGTGTCCTCTCGGGGTGGCGGGCTAGCCGAAGATGGCGGTGTACTGAGCGCGCTGCCGGGCGTCCTCAAGGTGGTCCGGGTGCACGCACCGCGGCACCTCGCACGTCGTCGTGACGTTGCCGACCGGCGGTCGCCTGTACTTCCGCTCGAACACCCAGCGGCGGACAGACCCGTACCTGCCGTGGACCCGGATGTTCAGGTCGCTGCCCACCCACAGGAGGTGTCCCTCCGCGGTGGCCTTGGTGCGGCGCGCGAAGGTGACCTCGACGGTCTCGGGCCGGTTGCCCGGCTTGGTCGGCGTGAGCCCGAGGGCCTTGCGCGCAGCCTGGACGGTCGGCCAGCCGACCCCGAGGGTTCGCATCACGGCCCGCTGGGAGTGGCCGGCGAGGAGCATGTCGACGATGTCCTGGCGGTGGTTCACGCCGCCTCCTCGTACCTGCGAGCGCTGATCCTCCGGCGGCCCTTCTCGGACAGGCCGCCCCAGATGCCGTGCCGTTCGTCGTTGGCGAGGGCGTACTCCAGGCACTCGGTCCGGACGTCGCACGCCATGCAGACCTTCTTGGCGATCGACGCGCGGCCGTCCTTCTCGGGGAAGAACAGTTCGGGGTCAACCTGGGAACAGAGCGCACTGTCGCGCCAGGTGGTGCCCGTGGCGGGGCGGGTGGTCAGCCCCGCCACGGGGGTTTCGGTGGAGGTCACGACTCCTCCTTCGCGTCCTCGATGCCGAGCGTGACCCGGGCCGCGGGGAGGAGGGGTTCGCCCTGGTAGCCGCAGGCGTCGAAGAGGCGGTCGGTGAGCTGCCGGATCTCACGCCGGTACGCGGCGGACTGCGCCCGCTCGACAGCCAGCGCCCGGACCACCCGGCCGAGACGACGGTCATCCGTGTACCGCCAGCTCGCCACAGCCCGCTGCTTCTTCTGCTGCTGCGCGAGAGCGAACTCGGCCTTCTTCCGGTCGGCGCGCTCCTCGGCAAGCAGCTGGTCCTTCTCGGCCATCGCGCGCCGGGACACCTCGACGATCAGGCACACGGCCTCGGACGCCTTACGGCTGGAGATGAAGGGGAGACGCATCACGCCACCTCCTCGCCGGCCGTCAGCTCGGGCAGCACCACGGTGGTGAGCTGGCCGGTACGCCATGCGGTGGCGATCGCCTCCTTGCCCTCCGCCGGGATCGTCAGCCGGGTGTGCGCCGCACGACCCACCATCTCCACCCCCGGCACCTCGTGGATGACACCGGTCTCGGGGTCGGCCCACTCGATGACCCCGGCCGCGGTCAAGGCGTCGAGGAGGTTCTTGCGCCACGCGGGTCGGACCTCGGTGACGATGCGGTTGGTGATCTCGGAGGGGGCGACCTCGCGGACCCAGGCGATGAGCGCGGCTTCGTCGACAACGGACGCGGCGGCCTTGGGCTGGACGAGCGTGGCCTTGCCGATGTCGGTGCCGGCGAGGTCGACGGCGATCTGCTGGGTGCCGGTCTCGGCCTTGGCGGTACGGAGGCCAGTCTCCAGCTCGGCCTTCGCGGCCTTGAGCTGATCGGTGATGTGCTTGGCGAGGGTGTCGAGGATGGCCACCTTGGTGGCCGTGTCCTTGAGGGACATGTGGTCTCCTTGGGTGGGGCGTCCCGCATCAGCCGCGGGACGCCCCTGTGGTGCGAAGCGGGTTAGGCGGCCTGGAGCTGGGAGAGCAGGTCCCAGATGGCCTTGGGGGCGACGTCGTCGAGCGGGGCTCCGAGCGCGGTGTGGGCCTGCATGTCGAGGTCGGCGTCGGGGATGCCGGCTTCGGTGGCGAAGGCGCGGAGGGCGGCGACGGCGGCGGCGTGCTCGTCGGTGGGAAGCTCGACGTCCTCGACGACGACCCCGTCCACGACCTCCGGCTCCGGCGCGGGGGCGGCCAGCTCCTTACCGCGAGCGATCAGGTACGCGCCCAGCTCCAGCAGCTCACGGTCGACCTTCACCGTCTCGGCCAGCAGTCCCTCGTTGTGCGCCTGCCGGTACAGGTCCTTCACGGCGCCCTGGTTGGAGGTCTTCGTCGCCGCGTTGGCGATGTCCTGCGCGGGTTGCGAGCGGCCCTTGACGGCCGGGGTGGCCCACGGGTCGGGCTCGTCCTGCTGCACCGACTTGAGGTGACGCTCCGGCTGGTCGGCCTGGTCCATCTCCTCGGCGGTGTACACCCCGGCCAGGTCGTGCGGGAAAGCCTTCCGCAGCGCGAGAGACTCGGCGCACTTCGCGATCATCGTCGCGCCCATCTTCGGCCACAGACCCGACGGCTTACCTTCCTTGTCGGTCTGCACGTACTCCGAGTACCGGGCCACCGCCGAGAACCTCTGACCATCCCGGATGACCGTCACCTTCGCGGCAGCCGGGGGAGCGTCGGACAGCCACACGTCCTGCCACTGTCCCGACTGGTCGCACCACACGGTGTCCTCGTAGCCGAGTGCGTGCCCCGCTCGGGCGGCGGCGCGATGCGCGATGACGCGGTAACCGTCAATGCTGGTCTGCGGGGTGAACACCTTCCGGCGCTCGCGGTTGTTCCACCGGCCGATCAGGTAGATCTGGCGGGAGAACGGGTCGAGCTGGGTGCGCTGGCACAGGTGGAGGAACCCGGCGAGCTCGGCACTGGTGACGTCCTTGTTGATGCCGGACTGCTGGAGTACGGCCTGCTGCGCGGGGGTCCAGCCGGTCTGGTCGGGCTGGATGGCGAGGCTGCCGGCGGTGGTGGTGAGTTCGGTGGTCATCGGGTTCCTCCGCAGGTGCAGTCCTCGAACAGGTGGCCCTCGGGGCAGCGGCCGGTGGACTGGTGGGGGATGGCGGGCAGGTCACGGCCGAGCGCGTAGTCGTGGTGCAGCACGGAGTCGTGCGGGTCTTCCGCCTGCCGCTGCTCCGGGACGGGCGGGTGGTACTCCGCGTAGGTCCGACCGGCGCCGTCGACGTCCGGCTCGGAGAGGTCGGAGAGCTGCGTCTCCAGCTCGGCAACCCGGGCCCGCAGCTTGTCCAGCTCCGCCGCGTCCTTCGCCGACAGCGCCGTGTGCGAACCGTCCTCGTGGCGCACGATCGTGTCCCCAATGAACGCCGTCATCCGCGTCGGACCGTTCCCGAACTTGATCCCGGTGTTCACCAGCTGACCGTTCACGTAGTCGAAGTGCGGCTTCGCGAACACGTCGACCTTGTCCAGCCAGGTGTCCAGCTCCCACAGGTTGTTCTCCGTGACGAGCCGTTCCTCGCGGGCGCTCATGCGGCACCGCCCAGCGTCCGCACCGGCGAGAACCACGCCCGGATCGCCTTCGGCGTCCACGGGTTCGACTCACCCGGGCCCACCTCCGACGGGTCCTGCGGCGCCTCACACACCATGTGCGGCTCGCCCTCGGGCGTCACACCCACCTGCCGCCACACGTCACCGTCACGGTCCACCAGCACCACCCGGTGCGTCCGCCGGTCACCCGCCGGGAAGTTCGTCGGTACAGTTACGTCCATGAAGTCCACTCCTTTGCAGTGGGGTTCGCAGGGGTCGCAGGGACCAGGCCCGGTCCGGCGGCCCCGTCTGTTTGTGGGGGTCAGGCCGCGGCGGGGGCCTGCGAGGCCATCCACGCCCGGACCTTCTCGGCGTCGAAGCGCCGGCCCCGCATCGCCGTCGGCTCCAGCGGGCAGCCGGCCTGCACCCACTGGTTCACCGTCCAGTTGCTGACCCCGTACAGGGCCATCAGCTGGGCCGTGGTGAGCAGCGGGGTGATGCCGACGGGCCGGAGGATCTCCGTGCGGTCAGCGAGCGTCATGGTCGCCATGGGGGCTGGACCTTTCCACTGTGTCAGTTGAAACTGAGGGCATGTCGAAGAGCTCCTGGAGCGGCTCACGCAGGGCGGTGGCCATCAGCCACGCCGTCCGGAGCCGGCAGACGTCTACTGACGTCTCGCCACGCCCAGTGATCTTCGAGACCGTTGCCAGGCTGATGCCCCGCCCCTTCACGTCGACCTTCTTGGTGGCCTTCGCGAGCTTCTCCCCGGTGAACCCGCGTCGCTCCATCGCTTTGCGGAGCGGCGCGCCGTGGTCTTTGCGGAGCAGGTTGGTCATGTCGCCTCGCGCTGATCGGTACTTCGCCGGCGGTCTCCGTCGGCGTTGACACATTTCTACTGTGTCGGTGTTGATGAGGTCAAGTGAGTTGGCGTGAGTTTCGGTGAGGCGTGGCGGGGTGGCGTTAGGCGAACGTGTGTTCTAGTCTCTGGCATATGCCCACGTAGGCGGCGCGTGACGGGGAGGTCACGTGCCGCTATGCGCCGTGTCTTGCTTCTACTTTTACTTGCAAAAGTAGAAGATCCAGAGGCATGGTTACCCATGTGGAAACCCATGCGGAGCGATCCGAGAACCTGGCGCAGCTGATCAAGGCCATCCGAGACACCTACGACGTCTCGGAATCGGAGATCGCGCGCCGCATTGGTGTCGCCCCCGCCACCGTCAACTCGTGGACACACGGCAAGCGCGGCGGCAAGCGCGGCCCCAACCTCGACAAGCTCCGGGCGCTCGCCGGCGCCTTCCCGCAGTTCCCCGAAGAGCGCATCTTCGCCGCCGCCCGCCGCGCCGCCCCCGGCCCCCTCGATGACGACTCCGAAGCACGCGTCCTCGCCCTCTTCCGGGGCCTCACCGAGGAGCAGCAGCGTGCCAAAATCATTGAGATGAGCGCCCTCAACGAGGCCAACAAGCAGTAGCAGGCAGGCGTACAACCCTCTCGCCGGTTCGCGTGTCTAACTGGAAATGGACTCCAATACTCTCCGTGAGCTCCCAGTAGCTGAATCCACTCAGAGTGGTCGCATATTCACCTAAGACCGGGTAGCGTCGGGCGAGGCGGCCACGTCCTCCCCCGCGGCCGACGTACACCGTCGTGCGATCCCGGGGGAACCCATGTGCATCCGTGTCCGCTACCAGATCTTCGACCCCCTCGAAGACTTCCAGCCCTACGACGCCGACGCCGGCATCGTCACCCTCCCCCTCACGCTGGCCCGTTCGGCCACGCTGACCGCCCTTCGAGCCGTTCTCGAAGAACTCGCCGTCGCGCAGCCCGAATCCGGGGCAATCTGCTGGTGCGGGGAGCCGGTCATGCTGCTCCCCTCTGTACCCACTCAGCGGAGGAACGGCCAGGTGGCCCATGGCGCGTAGAGCAACGAACAACCCCCGCCAGCTAAGGGAAAAGGGATGCGGCTGCACCCTCTGCAAGGAGAAGTACCCCGAGGAGAAGTGGGGAGCCCGCAAGAGCCGGCGTGACTGCATCGGATCGTGGCAGGCCCGCTACCGCGACCCTGAAGGGCAGCAGAAGCAGAAGTGCTTCCCCATCGAGGACGGCGGCCTCAAGGCTGCACAGACGTTCCTCGACAACGTGCGGACCAAGGTCCGCGAGGGGACCTACCAGGACCCCAAGCGCGGCACCATCACGGTCGATGACTGGTGGGACATCTGGTGGCCGACCGTCACCGTGAAGTCCGTGACCACGAAGAACCGCAAGCTGTCCGCCTGGACCGTCCACGTCCAGCCCAAGTGGGGCCGGCGCAAGCTCAACTCCATCACGTGGATCCAGGTCCAGGACTGGATCAGCAACGAGGTCCGCGGGCACGCCACTCAGAAGAAGGTGCTGGAGCTCCTGCGGCACATGATGGTCGCGGCTCTCCGGGACCGGCGCATCACCGTCAACCCAACCCTCGACATCGAGGTGTCCGCAGCGCCAGCCAAGCACCCGGACGACATGATCCCGCCCACCGCTGCGCAGTGCGAGCTGATCCGGCAGCACCTCGATAAGCACTACCACCCGTTGGTAGTGTTCGCCGAGGAGACGGGCATGCGCTGGGGCGAGTACACGGGCCTGCGGGCCTGCAACGTCGACCTCGGCAGCGCCACGGTCAAGGTGAAGGAAGTTCTCATCGACGACCGCGGGAAGCTGCGGCGGAAGCCGGCGCCCAAGTCCCGTGCCGGGTTCCGTACGGTGCCTCTCACCCCGAAGGCCGTCGAGGCGGTCGAGGCCATGATGGCCATGTGGGATCCCGTGACGACCGAGTCGGACATCGGTGACGGTGAAGACCTCCACGAGGAGGAGCTGGTGTTCCGCGGCCCCCGAGGCGGAGCGCTCACCCGGCCGAACTTCCGGCGTCACTGGATCCCCGCGATTCAGGCATCCGGGCTGGCCAGAGAGGTTATCAACCCGGAGACCCGCCGCAAGGAGATCTGGCCCCGCGTGCACGACCTGCGGCACACCTTCGCCACCCGCCTCAAGGACGCCGGCGTTCCCGAGAAGGACGTGCAGGTCGTCATGGGGCATGAGCGGGGCGGTCGGGTCACGTGGCTGTACCAGCACGCCGGCCCCGATCTCGTCGAGGAGGTGCGGTCCGCGCTCGTCACCGGCCGCCACCTGCGGGCCGTGTCGTGAGTGCGGATGCCACACGATGCCACACCGATGCCACAAGACCCCCTCACTAGCCCTCACTGAAACTCACGAAGCCTCATCCCGGGGCTGGGCGTGGGGGTTGGCCCTCACTCACCGAGGCTCACTGAGCCTCACGGAGCCGCATGATCCCCCTACGGGTTCTTACAAAGCAGATGTCGGCGGTTCGAAACCGTCCGCGCCCACTGTGAGAAACAGCAGGTGAGAGCCTGTATCGGCCCCTCAGTCCTCAGTGACTGAGGGGCCGTTCTCGTCCCGGATGCCACATAGATGCCACATCCCCATGAGAAACGTGCCTGTAGGGCGCATGCGTTCATGGGTCTTACGGCGTAGAGTGCTGACCATTGAGCGGGCCGACGTGCTCCCCACACGCGTCAGACGCATGCCGCTCTGAACCCTTGATGTCTGGCGGGGAGGCCGGCATCAACGGGCCGAGGCCCCCGCCGTTCATGTCGGCGGGGGCCTTCGCGTACACGGTAGGTGACACGGCACTGCCCCGCCTCACGAAGAGGCGGGGCAGCTCCACTCTGACTGAATCAGAGCGGTGGGCGGCCAAGAGCGGACGCATGTACGCGACTTGACCACCCTGCCCGCGCACGAAGCGCGGGCGTTGCGCCCTGCCCGCCGGCATCGGCGTGAGAACCGGCGGGCAGGAGTCTCAGAGGTACCGGCTGAGCCGCGACGTGCGCCGCGCGTCCACCCGGATCTTGCGAGCGGCCTCGTTGCAGTCAGCGTCAGTGGCGTGCCGGTACGTGGTGGGCTTCGCGCCAGACGAGGAGAACGGCACGATCTCGATCGGGGTGCCTTCGATGGAGTAGCCGCAGCGGCCGCACTTCTTCACCGACGAGCCCCCTTCTTCGGCTTGCCGTGGCACCGGCAGTAGCAGGACTGCGGCAGCACCTCGATGCCATCCACGAGGACCGGGCCGGGCGAGCAGTACTGGTGCCCGAATGCGAGGGTGCACACCCCGGACACTCGGCTGCCTGTACGGGCAGGTACAGGCGGGGTAGCGTGGGCCATGACGAGACCTCCCGAGGGTTCGTCCGTACCCCCGGACCGGTCGCACGGTCGCGGGGGTCTGTCTTGTAG
>NZ_JBEXSD010000101.1:0-11377 GCF_040613495.1 Nocardioides sp. NPDC006273
GAAGGCCGCTACGCCCAGCGCCAGCGCGGCGGACCCGACGCCCATTGCGGCGTAGATCAGACCGGCCTCCTCCGGGCGGCCGTGGTCGGTCATGACGAGCCGACTCGACGGAGATTTCGGTCAGGATGAGCCGACTCGGCCTGCGCGGCGCGTGCTGGTCGCCTCCGACAAGTTCAAGGGATCGCTCACCGCGGCCGAGGTCGCGGCGGCGGTGGGCGCCGGGATCCGCCGGGGGAGTCCCGGTGTGGTCGTCGACGCGATCCCGGTCGCCGACGGTGGTGACGGCACCTTGGCGGCGGCCGAGTCCGCCGGGTTCGTCCTCGTGCCGGTCCGCGTGACCGGTCCGACAGGAGAGCCGGTCGAGACCACGTACGCTCGGCGCGACGACGTCGCGGTCGTCGAGCTCGCCGACGCTTCCGGGTTGGCGCGGCTGCCAGGTGTGCCGGATCCGATGCGGGCCTCCAGCCTCGGGGTCGGGCAGGCGATGGCGGCCGCGATCGATGCGGGCTGTCGCCGGATCGTGCTCGGGATCGGAGGCAGCGCCAGCACCGACGGGGGAGCGGGCCTGCTCTGCGGGCTGGGCGCCAGGTTGTTCACCGTCGCCGGGAACCCGGCGGGTCCAGGTGGAGCCGGGCTCGAGGAGGTCGCCCGGATCGAGGTCGATGAGCTGCGGCGGCGCCTCGAAGGGGTCTCCGTCACCGTCGCGTGCGACGTCGACAACCCGCTCACCGGTCCCACCGGTGCGGCCGCGGTCTATGGCCCGCAGAAGGGCGCCGATGCGGACCAGGTTCGACGGCTGGACGCCGCGCTCGGCCGCTGGGCATCTCTGGTGGCGTCGTTCACCGGGACCGATCTCCGCGGGCACCCTGGCGCCGGTGCGGCCGGCGGTGTCGGCTTCGCCGCACTCGCCCTGCTCGGCGCGGAGCTCCGCTCGGGCATCGAGCTCGTGCTCGAGCTGGTCGACTTCTCCGCCCGGCTGGACGGCGCGCACCTCGTCGTCACCGGCGAGGGCGCGCTTGACGAACAGACCCTCAACGGCAAGGCGCCGGCCGGCGTCGCCGCAGCAGCCGCGCGCGCCGGTGTTCCCGTCGTGGCGGTCTGCGGCGTCAACGACCTCGAACCCGACCGCTTGCGGGCCGCCGGGATCGGCGCTGCGTACGCCTTGACCGACATCGAGCCCGACCGGCAACGCTGCCTGACCGAGGGCGCCGTTCTGCTCGAGCAGATCGCCGAGCAGATCGCCATCGACCATCTCATCAAGGAGGATGCGTGAGCGAGCTGCGGAATGCTCACCGAGGTAACTCGCTGAGCGGCTACTGCCTTCGTGGAGTTCCACGAGGTGAGTGCATCGAGACCGAGGTAACTCGGTCGGCATCCGACGGGGGAGCCATGAGCGGGCGGCGGAATGCTCACCGAGGTAACTCGGTGAGCGGCTACTGCCTTCGTGGAGTTCCACGAGGGAACCGCAACCAGACCGAGGTAACTCGGTCAGCATCCGAGGAGGCCGCATGAGACTGCTGAGTGTGGGCCCGCCGGGCCAGGAGCGCCCCGCCGCCCTCGACGACCAGGACATGCTGCGTGATCTGTCGGCCGCTGTGCCGAGGATCGACGGCGACCTGCTCGGCGACCCGGTGCGGCTCAAGTTGATTCAAGACCTGATCGCCTCGGGCCGCCTCCCCGTCGTCGCCGACGGCATTCGGATCGGACCGCCCGTGGCGAGGCCAGGCAAGGTCGTCGGGGTCGGGCTCAACTACCAGGACCACGCGGAGGAGGCCGGGGTCGCGGTCCCGGACGAGCCGGTCGTCTTCCTCAAGCCCTCGACCTCGATCGTGGGTCCCTACGACGCGATCGAGCTGCCTCCCGGATCGACGACGACCGACTACGAGGTCGAGCTGGGTGTGGTCCTCGGCCGTCGGCTGTCCCGGTGCACGGACCCGCGGCAGGCGCTGGCCGCGGTCGGGGGCTACCTCAACGCCGACGACGTCAGCGAGCGCGCGCGGATCGCGGCGGGGCCGACGTGGGCGAAGGGGAAGTGTGCCGACACCTTCACCCCGATCGGGCCGTGGCTCGTCACCGCGGACGCCGTCGAGGACCCGCAGGCCCTGAGCCTGGAGCTCTGGGTCGACGGCGAGAGCCGGCAACGCGGGACGACCGCACAAATGGCACGAAGTGTGGGAGAGCTGCTCGCCTTCCTCAGTACGCTGATGACGCTCGAGCCCGGCGACCTGGTCCTGACCGGGACGCCTGGCGGCGTCGCGGCGTTGCGGCCCGAGCCGCGGCCCTTCCTCCGCGACGGGCAGGTGGTGGAGGCCGAGGTGAGCGGTCTCGGCCGACAGCGCACGCGGGTGATGGCAGTCGAAGAGGCAGAGGTGACGGTGTGAACGGAGATCTTGATGTCGTCTTCCGGGCGGCACGCATGGTGACCCCGGACGGCGAGGTGGCCGGCGCCGTCGGAGTCCGCGACGGTCGGATCGTCGCCGTCGAAGCCGGCGCCTCGGGCCTGACGGCCGACCGTGTGGTCGAGCTCGCCGACGACGAGGTGCTGATGCCCGGGGTGGTCGACGCACACGTGCACGTCAACGACCCCGGCCGGACCGAGTGGGAGGGCTTCGCCTCCGCGACCCGAGCCGCGGCTGCCGGCGGGGTCACCACGATCGTCGACATGCCGCTCAACAGCATCCCGCCGACCTGCGACCTCCCGGCGCTGGAGCTCAAGCGCGGGACCGCCGCCGACCAGGCCTTCGTCGACATCGGCTTCTGGGGCGGCGCCATCCCCGGCAACGTGCCGGCGCTGCGTACGCTGCACGAGGCCGGGGTCTCCGGCTTCAAGTGCTTCCTGCTGCACTCGGGTGTCGACGAGTTCCCGCCGCTCGACGCGGAGGAGCTCGAGCTCGCGATGCGGGAGATCGCCTCCTTCGACGGTCTGCTGATCGTGCACGCCGAGGACGCCCACGCGATCGAGCACGCGCCGGCGCCGGTCGGCGGGGCGTACCAGAGCTTCTTGAGCAGCCGGCCGCGCGACGCCGAGAACCTGGCCGTCGCCGGTGTGATCGAGCTCGCCCGGGCCACCGGCTGCCGGGTCCACATCCTGCACGTCTCCAGCGCGGACGTGCTCACCACGATCGATGCGGCCCGCCGCGACGGCGTCCGGATCACCGCGGAGACCTGCCCGCACTACCTGACCTTCGCCGCGGAGGAGATCCCCGACGGAGCCACGCAGTACAAGTGCTGCCCGCCGATCCGAGAGGCGGCCAATCGCGAGCTTCTCTGGCAGGGTTTGCGTGAAGGCGTCATCGACATGGTCGTCACCGACCACTCGCCCTCGACCATTGACCTGAAGGTCCTCGACACCGGCGACTTCGGTGTCGCCTGGGGCGGGATCTCCTCGCTCCAGCTCGGGCTCTCCGCGGTCTGGACCGAGGCGCAGGCACGCGGTCTCACGCTCGTCGACGTCGCTCGCTGGATGTCCGAGGCGCCGGCGCGTCACGCCGGACTGGCGCGCAAGGGCAGGATCGCCGTCGGCCAGGACGCCGACTTCTGCGTCCTCGCCCCCGACGACTCCTTCGTCGTCGATGCCGCGACGCTCCATCACAAGAACGCCGTCACGCCCTACCACGGCCGGCTCCTCGCGGGCGTTGTCCGCGAGACCTGGCTGCGTGGCGAGAAGATCGACATCGAGGCCGCGCCCCAGGGCCGGCTGCTCAGCAGAGTCACCACAGAAGGAGCCCGACCATGAGCGAACCCCGCTACTACGCCCCGACCGGCGGCCACCCGTCGCAGCGTGAGCTGACCACCGACCGGGCCGTCTTCACCGAGGCGTACGCCGTGCTCCCGCGTGGCACGATGCGCGACATCGTCACCAGCAAGCTCCCGTTCTGGGAGGGCACCCGGCTGTGGGTGATCGCCCGCCCGCTCTCGGGCTTCGCCGAGACCTTCTCGCAGTACATCGTCGAGGTCTCGCCCGGCGGTGGCAGCGACAAGCCCGAGCTCGACCCGGGCGCCGAGGGTGTCCTGTTCGTGGTGGAGGGCGCGTTGACGCTCTCGATTGACGAGGAGCAGCATGACCTCGCCCCCGGCGGGTACGCCTTCCTTCCACCAAACACCGCCTGGACGCTGCACAACACCAGCGACCGGGTCGCCCGCTTCCACTGGATCCGCAAGGCCTACCAGCGGGTCGACGGCATCGAGGTGCCGGAGCCGTTCGTCACCAACGAGGTCGACGTGCCCGGCGGCGAGATGCCCGGCACCGACGGCGCGTGGAGGACCCAGCGCTTCGTCGACCCCGACGACGTACGCCACGACATGCACGTCAACATCGTCAGCTTCGAGCCCGGCGGCGCGATCCCGTTCCCGGAGACGCACGTGATGGAGCACGGTCTCTACGTGCTCGAGGGCAAGGCCGTCTACCTGCTCAACAAGGACTGGGTCGAGGTGCAGGAGGGCGACTTCATGTGGCTGCGGGCCTTCTGCCCGCAGGCCTGCTACGCCGGTGGTCCCGGCCGGTTCCGCTACCTGCTCTACAAGGACGTCAACCGGCACGCGGTCCTGTCGAGGCAGTTCAGCTGATGCCGGTCGCGGTCGTCACCGGGGCAGGCTCGGGGCTGGGGCGCGTGATCGCCCAGGCGCTGGACGGCGCCGGTTTCCAGGTCGCCCTGCTCGGACGTACGCAGGCCTCGCTCGAGGAGACCGCGTCGGTGATGGCGCGGTCGATAGTGGTGCCCACGGACGTCGCATCCGCCGCCGAGGTGGAGGCAGCGTTCGCCGCCGTCGTGAGCATGTGTGGGCGCGTGGACCTGCTGGTCAACAACGCGGGCACCTTCGGGCCGAGCGCCGAGGTCGACGAGATCCCGCCCGAGGAGTTCGCCGCGACACTGGCCGTCAACGTCACCGGCTCCTTCCTCTGCGCTCGCGAGGCCTTCGCCCAGATGAAGCGGCAGGACCCGCGCGGCGGGAGGATCATCAACAACGGCTCGATCTCGGCGCACGTACCGCGACCGGGGAGCACGGCCTACACCACCTCCAAGCACGCGATCACCGGGCTCACCCGCGCGCTGGCCCTCGACGGCCGCGCCCACGACATCGCCGTCGGCCAGATCGACATCGGCAACGCGGCCACCGAGATGACCGCCGGCATCGCGGTCGGCGCCCGTCAGGCCGACGGCACCGTACGCCCCGAGCCGACCTTCGACCCGCAGCACGTCGCCGACGCGGTCGTCGCAATGGCCCGGCTGCCGCTCGGTGTCAGCGTGCCCGCGATGACCATCCTCGCGACCGGGATGCCTTACGCCGGCCGCGGCTGAGGCCGCAGCTCCAGCGGTCGACTACTCGTCGGCTCCTTCTTGGCCAAGAGCCCGCTTGCGCTGCTGCTCCTCCTGCCGCTGCCAGGCGACTCGCTTCTCGTACTCGTCGTCGCTGTAGTCCTTGGAATAGTCGGCCTGGTAGTCGATGGCCGCGTCGGTCTTCTCCTCGTCCTTGCCGCGGCCACCCCGGCCACGGGCCGCACCAGCGCCACCAGGCGCGGCGTTCTTCAGGCCCTGGCGGTTGCCGGCCCCGGCCATCCCGGCTCTGCCGCCTCGGCCGCCGGCCGCGCCAGCACGTCCCGCCGATCCGCGGGAGCCGGCCGCGCCGGCCCGCGACGCCGGAGCGGCCGTACGCGCACCGCCGGCCGCACTCCTGGCCGCCACGGTCGCCTTCGCGGGCGCACCGGCAGCACGGGCGGCCCCGAGCCGGCTGGCGACCGCCTTCGCGATGCCTGCTCCCAGCGCCACTCCACCACCGATGGCGAGCGCGCCCATCCCCGGTCCGCCCGCCATCGGGGCCAGCCCCTGGGCGGTCTCCACCATCGCGTACGACGTCGCCGGCGCGGGGTTGCCATAGGCATCGATCCACTCCGTGCCGTTCCACTCGGGCTGGTTGGTGGCCTCGTGGGCCTTGATGTTCTCGCGCTCCTGCGCGTGGATCTCGTGGCCCACCCCGTCGGGGTACAACGTGCCGGAGTTGGTCGCGGCGATCCGTGCCTTCGAGGCCTGGATCTGGCTGTAGGAGCCTGGTTGCGAGGTAGGGGTCCCCGGGGGCAGCGGCGGGGAGTTGGTGCCGTCGTCGAACAGCGCCCGGATCTTCGGCTCGTCCTCGCGCACTGCGTCATCGACATAGCCGACCTGCGCGGCGGCCTCGGTCTCCGCGTGTGCGATCGCTGCCTCGTTCGCAGCATGGGTGGCCCTTGCCGCCTTCAACGCCGCTGTGTTCGCCTCACCATCTACCCCGATTCCCTCGGTAGGGTACTTCGCCGGGTCCGGCGCCGGGCCGTGAGTCTCGGGCAGGGTGGTTGCCAGCTTGGCGTACTGCGACCGCGCCGTGGACAGCGTGCCCCGGAAGTGCATCATCGCCGCAACGGCTTCCTTCAGGACATCGCTCTTGTCGGTCGTCTCCTTGCCTGCCTGCTGCATCTCCCGACGCGCCGTCTGCCCCGATTCCGAGGCCGACGAGAACCCGTCCTCCACCTTCTTGCCGTTCTCGTGGAGGGTGCGGCCTGCCTCGCGGAACCTGCGCTCACCGGATGCCCATCTCCGAATGACCTCATCGAGGACTGTTTCGTCGGCACCTTCCACATACGCTTTGAGTCGTTCCATCCAGGGCCCACGTACGGTCATGGTCGCTCCCTCCCGAGGAAGTGTCGAGGAGCCCGCTGCCGCCCCGCACACCAAGATTCTTTAGCACGATCCCCAGGGTCGTCCAGGCATCAGGCCACCTGCCCTACAGTTTCGACTCATGAGAACCTCTCGGAGCCTCGCCGTGGTCACCCTGGCCACAGCACTTGGCCTAGCCCTCTCGGGGTGCGGAACCAGCGATGGACCGGATGCTGAACCAACGGCTGCCAGTAGCGCCGCTGAGGCTTCGCCCAGCCCCGCCGGACCAGCAGCGCCTGACGGCTGGAAGCCCGCATCGGCCGAGGTCGCACAGCTCCGCGTGCCTCAGAACTGGGAGCTCGACTCCTACGCGGATCAGGCGCAAACGATGATCGCCCCCAAGAACAAAGTCGGGCTCTCGCCTGGCTCCGGCGAGATCATGGCGGGCGCTTACGGCGCCGACGGAGACATCAAAGAAGCTGTTGAGGGACTCGCGAAACTTCTGCACGACCAATTGAAGGCGGACTCCAGTCTCACCAGGCTCGAGCGCTTGCCTGACGAGACCATCAACGGGACGCTCTTCTACCACTTCCGTGCCGAGACTGAGTTCACCTGGCAAGACCACTACGGCACTGTCGCATCGGCGACTCGCGATCAGGTCACGGTCACCTGGGAGTTCAACAAGTCCGACATCGACCGCAAGGGCGCTGAGGCCTTGATCGCCCCGATCATGGCGACGTACGAGGTCCTCTGAGGTCAGTCCGCTGGGCTCAGATCGGCATGTTCCTGCCGATCGCGGTGCCCTTCTGGTTGAACATCACGAGCGGGTTGCTCAGCATCTGCAGCGCCTCGGCCATGGTCTGCGCGATCGCGGCCTGACCCTCATCGGTCGCCATGATGTCGCTCTGCGCCTTCTCGGTGGCGTCGGCGTACTTGCCCAGACCCTGCGCCGTCTCCTTCTTGGCCTTGATGAGGTTCTGATGCGCGAGCGCGACCGTCTGCGCCATCCCCTGTGCCAACGCCGACCCACCGAAGACCGTGGCAGGAGGAGCCTGCCCTAGGTCAAGGCTCTGCACCAGGTCCTGCTCCGCCAGCAGGTTCTGGTTGGCCTCTCGCAGCTTGTCGAAGTCAGCCCTGATCTCGTCGCTGTCACCCATGATGTTCCTCCCCAAGAGCACGTACACGCGCCCAGCCGAACGCTCCGCATCAGTACATCACCCAATACTGCGATTGTCAGGCCAGGTGAGCTCCCGCCCGGACGTCTTGGAGCTGACATGTGATTCCGGCCCGACCAGGTGCGCGAACGGATCCGCGGCACCCAGGTGACGGAAAAGATGGAGTGAAGCCAATCCGAATCGCTCCGGTGACCGAAGACCGGGTGTCGGCGCCCTTGCGTCGACCGCCCCACTTCGACCCCGAGGAGCCCGATGAGCAGCGCCGACCACGAAGGCCGCCGGATCGCGGTGGTAGGCAGCGGTGTGGCCGGGCTGACCGCGGCGTACGTCGCCTCCGGCCACGGCGCGGTCACGCTGTTCGAGGCCGACGACCGGCTGGGTGGCCACGCCGACACCCACCGCGTCACCGCTCCCGACGGCAGCGAGCTGGCGATCGACACCGGGTTCATCGTGCACAACCGGCGTACGTATCCGACCCTGCTTCGGCTCTTCGCCGAGCTCGACGTACCGACCCAGGTCTCGGAGATGTCGATGTCGGTGCGCTCGGAGGCCGCTGACGTCGAGTACGCCGGGGCGCGCGGGCTGCGCGGGGTGCTGCCCGACCGGCGGGCGCTGCGGCCGGCGCACCTGCGGATGCTCACCGAGATCCCGCGGTTCCATCGGGCCGCCCGGGCGCTGCTCGCCGGTGGTGAGCCGGACGACCGCACCCTCGAGGCGTTCCTGGACGAGCACGGGTTCACCCCGCACTTCCGCCGCCACTTCATGGCCCCGCTGGTCGCCGCGGTGTGGTCCTGCGACCCGGAGACGGCGCTGAGGTACCCGGCTCGCTACCTCTTCGAGTTCCTCAGCCACCACGGGATGCTGCAGGTCTTCGGCTCACCGCGCTGGCGCACGGTCACGGGTGGGTCGGCGACGTACGTCGAGCGGGTCGCCGCCGCGATCCGCGAACGTGGCGGCCGGCTGCTGACCTCGACGAAGGTGGTCACCGTGGTCGAGACCGACGCCGGTGTCGAGATCACCGACGGCAACGGACGGACCGAGCTCTTCGAGGCTGTCGTGCTGGCCACCCACCCGGGGCAGTCGCTGGCCATGCTGGGCGAGCCCACGGCTGCCCAGAGCGAGATCCTGGGCGCGTTCCCGTACTCCGCCAACCAGGCCCAGCTGCACACCGACACCAGCCTGCTGCCGCCCGACGAGCGCACCTGGGCGTCGTGGAACTACCTGGAGCGCCCGGGCCGCGGGCAGGTCACGCTGACCTACGACCTCACCCGGTTGATGCGGCTGCCGACTCCCGGCGGCGTACGTCACCTGGTAACTCTGGGCGGGGCCGACCTGATCGACCCGGAGAAGGTCATCGCCACCATGGAGTACGAGCACCCGCTCTACACCCCGGAGTCGGTGGCCGCCCAGCAGCGTGCCGACGAGCTGGACTCCGACCGGCTGGTCTTCGCCGGCGCGTGGCGCGGCTGGGGCTTCCACGAGGACGGCGCCCGATCCGGGGCGCGGGCGGCAGAGCGGCTCGGGCTGTCCTGGACGCGTCCCGACGAGCGCCCCGACGAGTCGGCGACCGGCCTGTATCGGACCACGATCAGCCACACCCGGCGGGCACCGCTGCGGAACCGGTTCGTGCATCGCTCGTACTGGCAGGTGGTGGATCTGGACCGGCTGCCCGACCGAGGCGTCCTCGGCCGTTTCGAGTCGCGTGACCATCTGGGCGACCCCGAGCTCTCGATCCGGGAGAACCTCGCCGCGTTCCTGAGGTTCCACGACCTCGATCTGGGCGACGCACGCGTGCTGATGGCGGCCCAGCCGAGGGCGTTCGGATTCTGCTTCAACCCGATCAGCGTCTACTGGTGCACCGCCGCCTCCGGGGAGCCGCTGGCGACCGTGGTCGAGGTCCACAACACCTACGGCGACCGGCACGCCTACCTCGTCCACCCCGACGAACGGCATCGCGCACGGGTCGCGAAGGCGATGTACGTCTCGCCGTTTCACGGTGTCGACGGCCACTACGACCTGACCGTGCCGCCACCCGACGGCCGGCTCCAGGTCACCGTCCGGCTGAACACCGATGACGGGACCGTCTTCGACGCCGCCGTACGCGGCTCTCGGGTCGAACCGCGGTTCGGAGCCGCGCTCCGTTCCGCCCCGGCCGCGCTGCTCGGCGCGGTCTGGATCCACCTCCACGGCGCAGCGCTGTGGCTACGACGTCTGCCGGTCCAGAGACGACCACGGCACCACCAGGAAGGAGTCCGATGACCACCATCGAAGCACCCACCACCCAGGCTCGGGTCGCGGACCGTTGGCCGATGCTGCAAGAGGCACCCACCGGACCGCTCACCCGGGTGACCGCGGCTGCCGCGGCGACCTTGTTCCGGACCGCCACGAAGCGGCTCGGGATCAGCGTGAGCGAGGACGGTAGCCCGGCCGACATCGTGCTGCACCGGCCCGAGGAGCTCTACGCCCGGCTCAGCCGCCATGGGCTGATCGGGCTCGGCGAGGCGTACATGACCGGGGCCTGGGAGGCCCCGGAGCTGGGGGACACCCTGACCGTGCTGTGCCGGGACCTCGACGGTCTCCTTCCCGGATGGGCACAGCGGCTGCGCGGCGTCTACGAGCGGCGCCGCGGCGAGAAGGACCTGAACACCCCCGAGAACGCCCGCGAGCACATCGGCCACCACTACGACCTGTCCAACGACTTCTTCGCGCTCTTCCTGGACCCGACGATGAGCTACTCGGCGGGCCTGTTCTCCTCTCTGCCCTCGACCGAGGACCTCGCGCTCGCCCAGCACCGCAAGATCGACCGGATCCTCGACGAGGCCGGCGTCGGAGCGGGCACCCGGGTGCTCGAGATCGGCACCGGCTGGGGCGAGCTCGCCCTGCGGGCTGCCGCCCGGGGCGCCCAGGTCACCTCGGTGACGCTCTCCGTCGAGCAGGCCGAGCTGGCGCGCCGCCGGGTCGGCGCGGCCGGTCTGGGCCATCGGATCGACGTCGAGCTGTGCGACTACCGGGCCGTGGAGGGGACGTACGACGCGGTGGTCTCGGTCGAGATGATCGAGGCGGTCGGCGAACGGTTCTGGCCGGTCTACTTCGCGAAGATCGACGAGGTCCTGGCCCCGGGCGGCACCCCGGTGATCCAGGCGATCACCATGCCGCACGGCCGGATGCTGGCGACCAGGAACACCGAGACCTGGATCACCAAGTACATCTTCCCCGGCGGACTGCTCCCCTCGACCGAGGCGATCACCGACGTCGTCGACACGCACACCGGGCTCCGGGTGCGCAGCCGGCTCTCGTTCGGTGCCCACTACGCGGAGACCCTGCGGCGCTGGGACATCGCGTTGCGTGAGCACACCGACGAGGTCCGGGCGCTCGGGTTCGACGAGACGTTCCTGCGGATGTGGCACTTCTACCTGGAGTACACCCGCGCCGGGTTCGCGGCCGACTACATCGATGTCCAGCAGGTGACGTTCACCCGGGACTAGATGATTGATGCAAGGGCTGGGCGAGCCGATTCGCGCTCGGCGCCGCGCTCGCAAAGGCCACTTCGTTCAGACCTCGCCTCGAAGGAATACC
>NZ_JBEXSD010000102.1:0-10746 GCF_040613495.1 Nocardioides sp. NPDC006273
ACCCCGCCTCCCTCACGGGGGCACGTCCTCCCCCCATCCCCCGCCGCGTCGGCTCGTCATGACGAGCCGACTCGACGTGATTTCAGGTCAGGATGAGCCGACTCGCGATGTCGCGGGGTGACTTCTCGGCCGACGTACGTGGCGCCTCGGTTCGTCTGCGACAATGACCGGCGTGGAATTGAAGGTGGTGCGGCCTACACGCGGGAGCGTGTGGCTGGCGCTGCTCGCCGCGGTCGAGATCACCACCGGGTCCAGCCTGGCCCACCTGGCCGGCGGCGGAGAGCTGCCGGACGCGTTGTGGCTGGTGGCGACCGGGTTCGCTGCCTTCGGCGTCGGAGTCGTGGTGCTGCAGCGCCGGGTCGGGATCGCTCTGGGAGCGGTGCTGGCCGGGGGCGCGCAGCTGGGGATGCACGCGGCCTTCGAGGCGTACGCCGCGCCGGCCGCGCACGCGCACACCGGCGCGGCGGGCGAGACCTCGATGCTGATCGCGCATGCCGCGGCCGCGGCGCTGACCGTGGCCGTGTGGCTGCTGCACCGCCGGGCCTGGCAGGTCATCTCGCGAGCGCTGACCACGCCCCAGGTTCTGGTTCCGTTCCGCCTGCCGGTCCAGGCGCAGCCGGTCGTGCCGCGCACCGGGCTGTGGACGTACGTCGCTGCCGGCCGGGGTCCACCGGTCCTCGCCTGAGGACTCGACCCCGACCACCGGGCACCCGCCCGACGCAGAACACTCCACAGAAAGCATCACCCATGTCTCGACGTACCCTCGCGCGCCTCGGCGCGCCCGCCGCCGCTGCCGCGGCTGTCACCCTCCTCGTCGCCGCTCCGGCCTCCGCGCACGTCACGGTCACCCCGACCGAGACCGCGGCCGGCGCCTACACCGTGCTGACCTTCAGCAACGGCCACGGCTGCGAAGGCTCCCCGACCAAGCAGATCACCATCCAGGTGCCGGAGGGGGTCAACACGGTCACCCCGACCCGTCAGCCGTTCTACGACGTCAAGGTCACCACCGAGAAGCTCGCCGAGCCGATCAAGGACGCCCACGGCAACGAGCTGACCGAGCGCGACGCGACCATCGTCTACACCGCGAAGACCCCGCTGCCCGACGGCCAGCGTGACGCCTTCGAGGTCTCCCTCCAGCTTCCCGAGGAGGAGGGCACGCTCGCCTTCCCGGTCATCCAGACCTGCGCGAAGGGCGAGACCGCCTGGATCGAGGAGACCCCTGAGGGCGCCACCGAGGAGCCCGAGAACCCGGCACCGGCCTTCGAGGTCACCGAGGCGACCGAGGACGGCCACGGCCACAGCTCCGACGAGGCCGCCGAGAAGGCCGAGCCGGTCGCAACGGACGTCGACGAGGGCGGCGACAGCAACCTGTGGGCCGGCATCGGTGCCGGCGCCGGGATCCTCGGACTGATCGCCGGCACGACCGCCCTCGCGCTGGGGCGTCGTAAGGCGTGAGTGCTCCCCTGACGCGCCGGCCCGGGCTCGACCGTCCGGGCCGGCGCGCCCTGGGGCGGCTGTTCGTGGCGCTTGCTGCCGCGGCGTACGCCGTCCTGCTCAGCATCTCCCCCGCCCAGGCGCACGCGTCGTTGATCGGCACCGACCCCGAGGAGGGTGCGGTGCTGGAGGTGGCGCCGGAGACGATCACCTTCATCTTCGACGAGGCGGTGAGCCTGCCGCCGGCGGGCGTGACCGTCTACGACGCGAAGGGCGAGGAGGTGACCTCCGAGGCGACCGCGAGCGGCACCTCGATGGAGGTCGCGCTCGCGAGCCCGACCAGCCTCGGCGACGGCACCTATGTCGTCGCCTGGCGTGCGGTCTCGGCCGACGGTCACCCGATCTCCGGCTCGCTGACCTTCGCGGTCGGAGCGCCGAGCCTCAGCGTCGCCCCACCGCCCTCCTCGGAGCCGTCGAGGGCGACGGCGGTGATCCACGGGGTCCTCCAGTTCATCCAGTACGCCGCGCTGCTGCTGATCGTCGGCCTGGTCTGGTTCCGTGCGCTGATCTTGGGTGGGCACAGTGTTGGGGAGCGCCGCGTCCCCGACCGTGCGATAGCGCGGGTCCAGCGCCTGCAGATCGTCGCCGGCATGGTCGCGGTCCTGGCGCTGGTCTTCCTGGCCCCGGCGAGCGGTGCGCTGCAGAGTGAGAGCGGACCGGGCGCGATCCTCACCTTCGACGCCTGGTCGCCGGCCTCGGTCGGCAAGGAGTGGCTCAGCGCGCTCGTCGGGATCCTGGGCATCGCGGCCACGCTCGCCCTGCGGCCGCGGCCCCGCCTGGCCGCGGCCGCGGGGCTGATCGCGATCATGGCACCGGCGCTGGTCGGCCACTCCCGCGCGGTCGTACCCGCCTGGCTGGTCACCGCGACCGACATCGTCCACCTCATCGCCGGGGCGCTCTGGCTCGGCGGGCTGGTCGGTCTCGCGCTGACCCTGCCGCTGATCACCCGGCGCGGGACGGTCGCGGCCGAGATCGTGACCCGTTTCTCCACCCTCGCCGCCGTCTCCCTGGCCGTTCTCGCCGTCTCCGGCGTGCTGATGGGCTGGCGGATCCTCGGCTCGTGGGACAACCTGCTCAACAGCACGTACGGCACCCTGCTGATGACCAAGGTCGCCCTGGTCGTCGCGGTCGCGGTGATGGCGGCCGGCAACCGGCTGCTGGTCCTCCCGCGCATCCGTCAGGCGGTCGGTCACGACGACACCGTCGAGGCCGGCTCGATGCTGCGCCGTGCGGTGCTGATGGAGGCGGGCGTGCTCGTGGTGGTCCTCGGTGTCACCGGCTTCCTGGTCGACCAGCCACCGCAGGCGGACACCGGCGCGACCGGGACCGGCACGGCCACGGTCGCGCAGACCAACACCCAGGCCGCGAAGCTCGGTGACGACCATCGGGTCTACGCCACGCTGACACCCGCAGGCCCGGGTCCGAACGTGCTCCGGCTGCAGATCCAGGACGCGGCCGGTGAGCCCGTCGAGGCCTCGGCGGTCCCGAGCGCCAAGCTCAGCTCCGCCAGCCGCGACCAGAACAGCGTCGACCTGGGCAGCCTGGCCCTGACGACGGTCGGCGCCGGCACCTGGGAGGCCGACGTCGTACTGCCCAAGGGTGGAACCTGGGAGGCGACCGTCGGGCTGCGGCTCGGCGAGTTCGAGAGCCCGCTGGCGCTGGTGGAGTTCCCCGTCAGGCAGTGACTCAGACAGTGACGGGGAGCCGGAGCGTGTGGATCATCCCGTCCACCCGCACCTGCGCGAAGAAGACGTAGTCACCCGCCTTCGGCGGCTTCACATGGATGCCGAGGCGGGTGCCGTCCTCCTGGTTCTCGGGGCCGCCGAGCGGGTGCAGGTGGATCACCTCGCCCGTCTCGCGGCTGAACGCGGTCACGTGCGCGTAGACGCCGAGGTACGTTCCCAGGTTGACCGGGTTGCCGGCCGGGTCGGAGACCAGGAGGCCGATCTCCTGGTCGACCCCGGGCTTCGGGGTCTCCTCGAGCGCGGCGATGACGACGCCGTCGTCGGAGCCGGGTACGTCCACCTCGGTCGGTCCGGCGACCTTCGCCGTCGCGCCGAGCATCGCCTGCTCCCCCTTGTCGTCCGGGGTCCGGGCCGCGAACTCGACGACCACCCGATAGGTGCCCCCGGCGGGAAGCGTCAGGTCGCCCGACCAGTCCCCGGCCTCGCCTCGTGTGGGGTGCAGGTGACGGAAGACCTCCAGGTCGTCGCGTACGACGTAGAGGTGGAGGTCCTTGGTCTGCTCCTCGATGTAGTCGGTGACCGGGTCGCCGTCCTTGGTGATCGTGAAGCTCACCTTGCCCGGGGTGCCCGCCTCGGCGGGCAGGCTGACGTCACCGAGCGTGTAGCCACCAGCGGTCGCGGAGGTGCCGTCGGCGCCCTTGATCTCGGTCACGACCGTCGCCACGCTGGGCGACTCGCCGGGAGCCGAGGACGAGTCGGCGGCCTCGGGTTCACCGCCACAGGCGATCAGGGTGACCGCGAGGCCGAGGGTCAGGACGACAGCAGCAATTCCGACACGCACAGCGTAAAGAGTGTCACATGGGTGGTCTCGACAAGCTCGACCACCGGAGTCTCAGAACCCGACGCCCGGATTGAGGATCCCCAGCGGGTCCAGGGCCGCCTTGATCCGGTGCTGCAGGTCGATCGAGTCGGCGCCGATCTCGGGCTCGAGCCACTTGCGCTTCAGCCGACCGACACCGTGCTCACCGGTGGTGGTGCCGCCGAGCTCGATGGCCAGAGCGAAGATCTCATCGCCTGCGATGGTCTCGGCGGGCGGCATCGCTCCAGGGACGTCGCCCGGGGAGGGATCCCAGCCGATGACCGGGTGGAGGTTGCCGTCGCCCGCATGGGCGAGGGTGTAGGTGCGTACGCCGAGCCGCTGCGAGATCTCGGAGATCCGGTCGACCGCCTCGGCGAGCCGGGACCGAGGCACACAGATGTCCTCGATGAACCAGGACCCCTCCGCCTCGATGGCGGGCAGGACCTGACGACGCGCCTCGACCAGCCGGTCGGAGGACTCCTCGTCGACGCCCTGCTCGATCCAGGTCGCCTCCTTGCCGAGGATCGCTGCGATCGCCTCGATCTCCGTCACGGCCGCCGGCCCGTCGGCCTGGGCGATCACCAGCGCGTCACCGCGTTCGGCGTACGTGGTGCCCGCGAACCGGTCGACCGCCTCGAGGCAGCGCCGGTCGATGAACTCCAGCATCGACGGCAGCCGCCGGGCGGCGGCGATCTCGGCGCAGGCACGCGCGGCTGCCGCCACCGAGGCGTACGCAGCCGAAGCCGTCAGCGTGGAGACCGGGCGTGGCTTGAGGCGCAGGGTCGCGCCGACGACGATGCCCAGGGTGCCCTCGGAGCCGACGAAGAGGGCGGTGAGGTCGAGCCCCGCGACACCCTTCATGGTGCGGCGGCCGGTGTGGATAAGGGTGCCGTCAGCGAGGACGACGTCGAGGCCCAGGACCGCCTCCCGGGTCACCCCGTACTTCACGCACCGCAGCCCGCCGGCGTTGGTGGCGACGTTGCCGCCGATCGAGCAGATCGCCGCCGAGGCGGGGTCGGGCGCGTAGCGCAGCCCAACCTCGGCGGCCGCGGCGTCCAGGCGCGCGTTGAGCACGCCCGGCTCCACCACCGCGATCTCGTCGATCGGGTCGAGCTCGAGGATCCGGTCCATCGCGGAGAGGTCGACGACGAGGTGGCCGGTGCCGGCCACCGCTCCCCCGGCGAGACCGGTGCCCGTGCCCCGCGGGACGACCGGCACCCGATGGGCAGAGGCGACCCGCATCGCCGCCTGGACGTCGGCGATGCTGTGGGCGCGTACGACTGCCAGCGGAAGGCCGGCGGCGACCGACCCGGACCGGTCGGTCGAGGCCGCCAGCAGCGAGATGTCGTCGGTCGCCACCTCCGAGACCTGGGAGGCGAGGTCGTTGACCAAAGAGAGCTGTGCCGCCGTCGTCATCCCTCCATTGTGTCGTGAGACGGCCAGTTGCGAACCTCTTCTGTCCAACAGTTAGGCTTCACCTCGAGGGGAGTACCTCACCAAGCTCATTCCGGTCAGTACGTCGGTGCCGACACCGTCCCGGGATGGCGCCCCGATCCGGGGTGAGGGAGACCTCAGACGTTCATCGACACGCCTGAGGAACCCGCATGCTCGATACTATTGCCACGCCCACTCTGTGGACCGTGACCATCGCCGCCGTCGTGGTGCTGATCGCCCTCGACTTCATCCTGACCCGGCGCCCACACGAGGTCTCCATGAAGGAGGCCATCGGCTGGTCCGCCTTCTACGTCGCGCTTCCGCTCGCCTTCGGCGTCTGGGTCTGGAACGCCCACGGCAGCCAGACCGGCTTCGAGTACTACACCGGCTACATCGTCGAGAAGTCGCTCAGCGTCGACAACCTGTTCGTCTTCATGCTGCTGCTCGCGGCCTTCGCGGTGCCACGCCACCTGCAGCAGAAGGTGCTGCTCTTCGGCATCGTCGGCGCGCTGGTGCTGCGCGGCATCTTCATCGCCCTGGGCGCCGCGGCGCTCTCCCAGTGGGACTTCGTCTTCCTGGTCTTCGGTGCGATCCTGCTGATCACCGCCGCGAAGCTCTTCGTCGAGGCGCTCCAGGGCCACGACCAGAAGATCGACCCCGAGGAGATGCTCGTCGTACGCCTCGGCCGCAAGGTCGGCCTGAAGCCGATGGCCATCGTGGTGCTCGCCATCTTCGCCACCGACATCATCTTCGCGGTCGACTCGGTGCCGGCTGTCTACGGCATCACCGGCGACCCCTACCTCGTCTTCGCCACCAACGCGTTCGCGCTGCTCGGCCTGCGAGCCCTCTACTTCGTGCTCGAGGGGGCGCTGTCCAAGCTGGTCCACCTCTCCTACGGTCTGGCCGCCATCCTCGCCTTCATCGGCGTCAAGCTCGGCCTGCACTGGGCCCACGGCCACTGGGACGGCGTCCCCGTCGTGCCGACCTGGCTCTCCCTGGTGATCATCGTCGGCATCCTCGTCGTCACCGTCACCACCAGCCTGATCGCCTCCGCGCGCACGCAAGCACGTGAGGAAACCGAGGCTTTGGAAGAGACGAACGCCTAGGCGACCGTGTTGGTCTCGACACGCTCGGCCGGCGGGCGGCCTCGCGGCCCGACCGGCGGGCGGAGGGACCGGCGGCTCGACCGACGGGCGACCCCCGCCGGTCGAGCCGGACTCGTGAGGAACGAACGAGTCCGGCTCGAGACCAACACATTTCCTGACCGCGGTCAGTCCAGCGCGAGTCCCTCGGCTGGGCTGACCTTGGTGGCCCGCTTTGACGGCGCCACGCAGGAGACCAGGCCCGCCAGGCCGGCGGCCACGACCACGCCGATCAGCTGCAGCACAGGCAGCTGGAAGGTGGCGTCGGGCATGATGTCGCCGACCAGGATCTCGCTGCCGCCCCAGGCGAAGAAGACGCCCAGTGCGGTGCCGACGAGGGCTGCCACCGCCGAGAGCAGCACCGCCTCGGCAGCCAGCGTCCGCCGCAGCTGACGCTTGGTCAGTCCCAGCGCCCGCAGCAGCGCGTGCTCACGGCCGCGCTCGAGGACCGAGAGTCCCAGCGTGTTGGCGATGCCCGCCAGCGCGATCAGCACCGAGATGGCCAGCAGCCCGATCACCGCCCAGGTGAACACGTCCAGCTGGAGCTCGACCCAGGCGCGCTGGGCCTTGCCGTTGATCAGCTCGGCGTCCGGAGCGAGCGCGCCGAGCGATCCGGCCATGTCCTCGGGGTCGGCGCCGGCCTCCGCACGGACCCAGACGGCATAGGTCTGCGGGGCGTCGGTCAGCTTCTCGAGCGTCGCGGCAGAGATCTGTGCGGCGCCGTCGATCTCGCGGACGTCCAGGGTCACCGTGACCGAGCGGTCGCCGACGACCAGCGTCACCTTCTCGCCCGTGGCTTCGAAGGAGTCCTCGATGAACGCGGAGGCGGCGAGCGGCGAGAGCACCATCGTGCCGGGCTTCACACTGAGGTCCCGGAGCGCGATGTCTCCCGCGGGAGGGGCGACGACCGGAACCGGAACGGGCTTGCCGTCGTCCTTCACCGAGGCCATCACGCCCGGCACTGCCACCGCGTCTGCGACACCCGGGACCGACTTCGCGTCTGCGAGGACCGAGTCCTCCAGCGGCTTCGACTCCGCCTGCAGAGCGAGGTCGATCGGGTGCTGCGCGGCCATCTCGTCGACCGTGGCGGTGCGGATGGTGCTCATCCCGGTGAGCACCCCGGTGGTGAGCGTGACACCGACGAGCAGCGACGCCGCGGTGGCCGCGGTGCGCTTCGGGTTGCGGCCGGCATTGGCCGCGGCCAGCTTCGCCGGGGACCCGGCGACCGTCGCCAGGGCCGCCCCTGCCAGCCGCACCAGGCCGGGCACCAGCACGGGCCCAAGGAGCATCACGCCGAGGAAGGTGACCCCACAGCCGAACAGCACGATGACCATCCCGGACTGCGGGTCGCCCCAGCCGACGGCCACGAAGATCGTCGCCACCCCGGCGAGCACGACGGACAGGCCGAACCCGATCCGGAACTTCCCGGCGCCGCGTACGTCGAAGCCGTCTTGCGGACGCAGCGCGGCCAGCGGGCTCAGCCGCATCAGCCGGCGGGTCGGCAGCCACGAGGCGACCAGGGTGGTGAGCACGCCGAGCACGAACGCGGTCACGAGCCACGGCCACTCGAAGGAGACCGCCCCCAACGGTGCCGTCTCGGCGAACTGCCGCACCACCGCGACGATCCCCCAGCCGAGGAGTGCGCCCACGGCCAGGCCCAGCAGCGAGGCGAGCAGCCCGAGGGCGAGCGCCTCGCGGCGTACCGATCTCAGGACCTGCCGCTTCGTCGCACCCATCGCGCGCAGCAGCGCGAAGTCGCGCATCCGCTGGGCGAAGAGGATCGAGAACGTGTTGGTGATGACCAGCACGGAGACGAACAGGGCGATGAAGGCGAAGATCAAGACCATGTACGCGATGATGTTGACCTCCTTGTTGAGCTGGGTCTGCAGCTCGGTGAGGTAGTCGTCGGTGCTCAGCCAGCCGTCGGCCTTGTCGCCGGTGTCGGCGGTGAGGACGGCCTGGACGTACTGCTCCTCCCAGCCCTGAATCTCGGGCCAGGTCACGTAGATCGACGAGGTCCACATCGACGGGGCGTCCACGAGACCGACGACCGTCGTGTCGATCGCCGTGTCTCCGCTGCCGACCTGGAGCCTGTCGCCGACGGCGACCTCGTTGGTCTTGGCGGCGTTGGCGTCGACGACGGACTCGCCGGCTCGGGTCGGGAACCGGCCCTCCTCGAGGTCCTGCCACTGCCACCGCTTCTCGGTGGAGACGGCCCCGACCATGATGTCCTGGCCGAACATCTTCGTCTCGGAGCGGACCGGCTGCATCGAGCGGGCCATCGGCCAGCCGCCCTGCTCGACGTACTTCGCGGTGGCCTCCCTCGTCGGCAGGTCGACCGCGCCGACCGCGTTCTGCAACGGCGCGTCGATGCCCGCGAACAGTCCCGCCTTCGTCGCGGAGGTGAGCGCGTTGGTGACAACGATCAGGGCGACCGCGGCGACGACCGCCACCACGGCCGCGGCGTATCGACGGGCGTAGGTTCGCAAGGACGCGAACAACACCGTCCGCATCAGCGCGTCACCCCTTCGATGCGCCCGTCCTTGACGGTCACGATCTCGTCTGCGTACGCAGCGGCGGAGGCTTCATGGGTCACCATGACCACGGTCTGGCCGAGCTCGCGGACGCTGCGGCGGAGGTGGTCGAGCACCTCTGCCGAGGTCTCGGAGTCGAGGTTGCCGGTGGGCTCGTCGGCGAAGAGGATCGCGGGCTGGGTGACCAGTGCGCGGGCGATGGCCACACGCTGCTGCTGGCCGCCGGAGAGCTCGGAAGGCTTGTGGCCCAGGCGCTGGCCGATACCGAGGGTGTCGGCGATCATCTGCGCCCGCGAGCGGGTCTCGTCGGTCACCCGCTTGCCGGCGAGCTCCAGCGGCAGCTGGATGTTCTGCCCGGCGGTGAGCATCGGCAGCAGGTTGAACGCCTGGAAGACGAACCCGACGTTCTCCCGCCGGAAGATGGTCAGCTGGTCGTCATTGAAGTTCTCCAAAGGTTGCCCGGCAACCGAGATCTCGCCGCTGGTGGGACGGTCGAGCCCCGCCAGGCAGTGCATCAGCGTCGACTTGCCCGAACCGCTCGGGCCCATGATCGCGGTGAACGCCCCGCGGCGGATCTCCAGGTCGACGCCGCGTAGCGCGTGCACCTCGGTGGCACCCTTGCCGTAGGTCTTCGTCAATCCCACCGCTCGGGCGGCTGCTGTTGTCGTGTGAACAGAGGTCTGTGTCATGCGACCGAGCCTGTCGTTCCGGCGGGTCAGCCCGCATCGGGCTGGGGGCTGATCCTGATGTACGACCTGGGGTTGATCGGCAAGGGTCGGCTCGGGGTCATCCCTGGGGTCTGCCTGTCGAGACCCTGCCCCGCTGGTCGAGCCGCCGGAGCCACTAGGCGGAGGCGTGTCGAGACCAACACAGTTCCTTACCGGAACGACCGGCCCCCGGTGGTCGAGCTTGTCGAGACCTCCCTGCCGGAAGCCTTTCGCCCGAAGGCCGGTGTGGGCCGCCGACCCTTCTTCGAGGGTCTTCTCGAGGAAACCCGGAGTAAAGGACGGCCTTCGGCCGCCGGCTTCGCCGGCCGCTTCGCGGTCCTTGACTCCGTGCTCCCTCGAGAAAGATTTGGCTGGCTATCGGGGCGGCGGCCCGGGTGTGGCGCAGCGGAATCTTGCTGGGGAATGGTGATGCGCGTGGGGCAGGAGGGTGGCCCTTCGGGCCATTTACCATCCACAGGTTCGAGGTCGTTCGCTCACCGCGAAAAACGGGTTTGACCTGCACAGATAGGTGTTCAAGAAGGCATGTCTGGAGTAGAATCGGAGGCACTACGACACGCCTTCGAAGGAGGTGACAGCCATGAGCATCGACCACTGGGGCACCAACCCCACAGACCTCATCGAGTCGGCTCTTGCTGCCATCGAAACCTCCCTTGAAGAACTGCTCGCGATGGACCCGGCCTACTGGCGCACCAGCCAGAAGAAGGACTACCTGGCCAAGGTGGAGAAGCTCCAGGCCCAGCAGGCCGCGTTGACGCTGCGGGTGCTCGCTGTCTCCGGTGACATCGCCGCCGAGACCGGCGACAAGGACGCCTCCGCGTGGATGCGGGCCGAGCTGCTGGTCGACAAAGGTGCGGCCAGGTCGCAGATCAA
>NZ_JBEXSD010000103.1:0-9257 GCF_040613495.1 Nocardioides sp. NPDC006273
AGATGATTGATGCAAGGGCTGGGCGAGCCGATTCGCGCTCGGCGCCGCGCTCGCAAAGGCCACTTCGTTCAGACCTCGCCTCGAAGGAATACCGGGCGTCTTTCGAGGGGCGGCAACGCCGCGAGCGCGGATGCCGAGTGCGAAGCGGCCGGTCAGACCGCGCATCAATCATCTAGCGGGCGACCGCCAGCGCGTCGATCTCGACGAGCATCTCCTCGCGCGGCAGGCCGGTCATCACGGTCGTACGACACGGCAGGATGCCGCCATCGGGGACCCGTGAGCCGATGAACTCACCGTAGGCGTCGTTCATCGCGGCGAAGTCGTCGCGGGTCGTCAGGTAGACCCGGAGCATCAGCACGTCCTCGAAGCCCGCGCCGGCGGCGGCCAGGATCGCCTCCACGTTCTGGAGGGTGCGCACCGTCTGGGCCTTCACGTCGCCGGGGAAGAGGTACTCGTTGGTGGCGGGGTCGACGGGACCCTGACCCGAGACCTGGATCAGGCCGCCACGGACGACGCCCTGGGAGAAGGTGTGCGCCGGAGCCGGGGCCTGGTCGGTGGAGATGCGGATGTCGGACATGGGTCGGGTTTCCTCTCGTGGTGTTCTCATGAGCTCCGGCCGGCCCAGTCGGCGGAGATCGCGTCAGTTGCGGCGAGGAGCTGCGGCACCAGGGCGCGCACCCCCTCGCGGGGCAGGATGACGTCGGGCACGGAGACGGAGACCGCGGCGATGACCCGCCCGGCCTCGTCGCGTACGGGCGCCCCGACGCAGTTGATGAAGTCCTCGTGCTCGGCGGCGTCCTCGGCCCAGCCCTGCTCGCGGGTCCGGGCGAGCACGTCTCGGTAGCCCGCCGCGTCGGCGATGGTGCGGCTGGTGAACGGGCGGAAGTCGATGCCCGCGATCACGGCGTCGCGCTCACCCGGCGGCAGGTCCGCGACGAGCACCTTCCCGACCGCGGTCGCGTGCAGCGCGGCGGGCAGGCCGACTCGGGAGTACATCCGGACGGAGTGGGTGCTCTCCACCTTGGCCAGGTAGATGGCCGCGCCGTTCTCGTACGCAGCGAGGTGGACGGCCTGGCCACCGGTCTCGGCCGCGAGCCGGGCCAGATGCGGCTGGGCCACGTCGCGGATCGCGTGCTGGGCCAGGGCCATCGTGCCGAGCGCGAACAGCCGGGAGCCGAGGTGGTAGCGCTGGTGGTCGTCGCGGCGTACGAACCGGTCGGCCTCCAAGGTGTGCAGGAGCCGCATGGCGGTGGTCTTGTGGACCTCGAGGCTCGCCGCCACCTGGTCGAGGGATCGCTCGCCCTCACCGAGCTCGATGAGGATCTGAAGCGCGCGGGAGAGGCTCTGACTCATCGGGGCTCCTCACAGGCCGTCAGCGCCGGAGAGTCGATGCCGGTGGCACTGACCCGGGTCGCGGCCCAGTCGTCCTCGGAACAGTCGAGCAGCCGGGCACGCACGCCGGCGGCCGGCGGAGTCGCGTGGTCGCCGGTCGCGGCCAGCACGCCCGCGGCGACCAGATGACCCTGTCGCAGCCTGCCGACCGCGCCGACGCCATCGACGAGCGCGGCGAGGTAGCCCGCCGCGAACCCGTCCCCCGCGCCGACCGGCTCGACGACCTCGACCTGAAGAGCGGGGACCTGCGCCGCGCTCCCATCCGGATCGTGCTCCGCGGCCGCGTGGGAGTCGGCCTTGATCACCAGGCGCGGGCGCTCCCCCAGAAGCTCGCGGAGCTCCTCCGGGGTGCACACACCGAGGGCCGCCCGAGCCTCGTCGGCGCCGAGCAGGACGATGTCGGCCGCGCGGAGCAGGTGGAGGAGCGGCGTGGTGCTGCGCTCGGTCCACAGCGCCGGTCGCCAGTTCAGGTCGACACTGAGCCGGAATCCCAGCTCCTCGCGCAGCTCCAGCAGGCGCACGACCAGGGCCGACCCTTCCTCGAGGATCCCGACGGTGATGCCGGAGGTGTGCACGACCTCGGCCGAGGCCAGCGCCGCCGCCACGCCGGGCCGGTCGAGCAGGTCGGCGTCCATCGCCGCCGCCGCGGAGCCGGCGCGGTAGTAGTGCATGCGGCTGCCGCCGGGCGCGGGCTCCTTCACGTAGAGACCCGTCGGCCGATCCGGGTCACGCTGGGCCTCGACCTCCACACCGCGGGTGGTCAGGTCGTCGGTCACGACGTCACCGAACGGGTCCTCGCCGAGCCGGGACACCCAGGCGGTGCGCACGCCCAGGGCGGCCAGCCCTCTGGCGACGTTCGCCTCGGCGCCACCGACAGAGCGGCTCAACGTCTGCGCCTCGGCGAGCGGCTGGTCGCCCTCCGGGCGCAGCACGACCATCGCCTCCCCGAGGCAGACCGCTCGCACGTCTCCGTTGCTGCCCACGAATGGGGCTCCTCCCTGTTGGTTCTGGGTCGACCGTTGACGGCCGGTGTGACCGATGCTACAACTAACGAATCAGATTACGCAATCATGATTGCACAATATGCAACGAAGGAAGGACGGGCCATGGATCACCCGGCAGCCCACATCGACGCAGCGGCCGTCGCGACGCTGCGTGAGGAGCGGGTCGACTGGCGCCACAAGGCGATCCCGCCCTCGTTATGGGGGAACACCGTCGCCGAGGTGCTCGAGGCCGCGCCGCCGCTCTCGGAGCTGCCCACGCCCGTCCTCTCGCTCTCCCGGGTCGCGATGACCCACAACCGCGACGTGCTGGCGGCCTGGTGCGCCGAGCGCGGGATCGCACTGGCACCGCACGGGAAGACCACCATGGCTCCGCAGCTGTGGGCCGAGCAGCTGGCTGCCGGCGCGTGGGCGATCACCGTGGCCAACCTCCCCCAACTCGCTGTGGCCCGCGCCTTCGGCGTCTCCCGGGTGATCGTGGCCAACGCGATCCTCTCCCCGCTCACGCTGCGCTGGATCTCCGACCGGATCACCGAGGACGCCGGGCTGGAGGTGATGGTGTGGGCCGACTCACCGCGGACGGTGGCCCTGATGCACGCGGCGCTCGCCGCCCATACCGCCGAGGTGGGCCCGCGCCGCCCGCTCGCCGTGCTCGTCGAGCGCGGCGCGGCCGGTGGTCGCACCGGCGCCCGGGACGAGCCGACCGCTGTGGCCGTCGCCGAGGCCGTCGCGGCCTCGCCGCATCTGGAGCTCGCCGGCGTCACCGGCTACGAGGGCGCCCTGGCGCACACCACCGACGAGGCCGCCCTCCAGGTCGTCCACACCTACGTCGACAGCCTGGTCTCGCTGCACCGGCGGATCTCCGGCCTGCTGCCCGCCGGCCGGACGCCTGTGGTGAGCGCCGGCGGAAGCGCCTACTTCGAGCAGGTCGCCGACGGGCTCGCCCCGCTCGTGGCAGGCGACGAGGCCCGCGTGGTGCTCCGCAGCGGCGCTTACATCACCCACGACGACGGCTTCTACCGCGGCATCTCTCCCCTCGGCAGCGCCCCGCGCACCACCGGGCCCGGCCTCCGCAGCGCCCTCCACGGTTGGGTGCGGGTCTCCTCCCAGCCCGAGCCCGGACTCGCGCTCTTCGACGCGGGCAAGCGCGACCTGCCCTTCGACGAGGGTCTTCCCGAGGTCCAGCTCGCGCGCGCCCGCACGCCCGGCGCCCCACCGGTGCCGATCACCGGCGCCACCGTGACGGCGCTCAACGACCAGCACGGCTTCCTCCGCTGGGACCCCGCCACCGAGGCGCCCGTCGTGATCGGCGACGAGCTCCGTCTCGGCCTCTCGCACCCGTGCACAGCATTCGACAAGTGGAGCCTCATCCCGGTCCTCGACGACGCCGACGCCGACGACCCAGTCGTCGTCGACCTCGTCCGGACCTGGTTCTGAGACCAGCCAGGAGCCACCATGACCGACCTGCTCATCCGCGACGCGACCGTCATCGACGGCACCGGCGCGCCGGCCTTCCACGCCCACGTCAGCATCGACGCCGGGCGGATCACGGGCATCCACACCGATGCCCCGCCGCCGGCCGCGCGGCGCACCGTCGACGCCGCCGGACGGGCGCTGACCCCGGGCTTCATCGACATGCACGCCCACTCGGACCTGCAGATCCTGGTCGCGCCCGACCACACCGCCAAGGTGAGCCAGGGAGTCACGCTCGAGGTCGTCGGGCAGGACGGGCTCTCCTTCGCGCCCGCCGACCCCGCCACCCGCGCGCACCTGCGCCGGCAGATCGCCGGCTGGAACGGCGAACCGGACGACTTCGACTTCGACTGGGACACCGTCGCCGGCTACCTGGACCGGCTCGACCGAGGGGTCGCGTGCAACGCGGCGTACCTCGTTCCGCAGGGGACGCTGCGACTGATGGTCGTCGGGCCGGACGACCGGCCCGCGACCGCCGCCGAGATCACCGAGATGGCCCGGCTGCTCCGGGTCGGGCTCGAGGAGGGCGCCGTGGGGATGAGCAGCGGCCTGACCTACCCGCCGAGCATGTTCGCCGACGACGAGGAGCTGGCCACGCTGTGCCGGGTCGTCGCCGAGGCCGGCGGCTACTACAGCCCTCACCACCGCTCCTACGGCGCCGGTGCACTGGAGGCGTACGCCGAGATGATCGCCGTCGCCCGAGCCTCCGGGTGCGCCCTCCACCTCACCCACGCGACCATGAACTTCGAGCCGAACCGCGGGCGAGCTGGTGAGCTGATCGAGCTCATCGACACCGGCCTCGCCGACGGCGTCGACATCACGCTCGACACCTACCCCTACCTCCCTGGCGCCACCACGCTCAGCGCCGTGCTGCCCAGCTGGTCGACATCCGGCGGCCCGGACGCCCTACTGGCACGGATCGCCGACCCCGGCGACCGCGCCCGGATCGCCTACGAGCTCGACCACGTCGGCACCGACGGCTGTCACGGCTGCGTGACCGACTGGCGCACGATCCAGATCAGCGGCGTACGCAACCCCGAGCTGTCCCGCCATGTCGGCCGCACCGTCGCCGAGATCGCCGAGGAGTCCGGCCAAGCGGCCACCGAGGTCTTCTTCGACCTGCTCGTCCGCGACCGGATGGCCACGACCATCCTCCAGCACGTCGGCCACGAGGAGAACGTGCAGACGATCATGCGGCACCGCACCCACTGCGGCGGCAGCGACGCGATCCTCGTCGGCGAGCGCCCGCATCCACGCGCGTGGGGCACCTTCCCCCGCTACCTGGCCCGATACGTCCGCGAGCTCGGCGTGCTCGACCTCGTCGACTGCGTCCATCACCTGACCGGCCGCCCGGCCTCCCGGCTACGGCTCCATGAGCGCGGCCTCGTCCGCGAGGGGTACGCCGCCGACCTGGTGCTCCTCGACCCCGACACCGTCCAGGACACCGCCACGTTCGAGGAGCCGCGACAGCAGGCGCGAGGCATCGACTGGGTCCTGGTCAACGGCACCGCCGTCATCGAGGACGGCCACCGCACCGGCGCACTGCCCGGACGGGCGCTGCGCCACACCGACGAAGGGACCCGAGCCCGATGAACAGTCCGATGACGAACCTGGTGATCGACACGCTCCGCGCCGACAAGGCCATGGTGGTCGTGCGCGCCAACCGTCTCGACGACCCCGTCGCGCTCTGCCGCGCACTGGCCGCCGGGGGAATCCGCACCGTCGAGCTGACCTATACGACGCCGGGTCTCACCGACCTCCTGGCGCAGCTCAGCGCCGAGGCCGACGACGACCTCGTCATCGGTGCCGGGACCGTGCTGAGCGCCGACCAGGCCAACGACGCCGTCGCGGCCGGTGCCTGGTTCCTGGTGACGCCCGGACTGCCGGCGGAGGCGGCCGAGATCGTCGCCGCCGGTCACGCCGCGGGTGCGGCTGTCATCCTCGGCGCCCTCACCCCGACCGAGGTCCTCGCCGCGACCTCGCTGGGCGCCGACGCCGTGAAGATCTTCCCGGCGCGTGCTCTCGGCCCGCGGCACCTCTCCGACCTGCGGGGCCCGTTCCCCGAGGTCGCCCTGATCCCTTCGGGCGGAGTCGATGCCGACAACGCCGCGGAGTTCCTGCAGGCCGGTGCCCTCGCCGTGACTGCCGGGACGTCGGTGGTCAAGCCTGCCGACGTCGACGAGGCGCGGTGGGACCAGATCACCACCAACGCCGCCCGGTTCCGCGCAGCCCTGCGCTGAGTCCGTCCCCCGACCCGTCCCCCACCCCGACCCCAGGGAGAACCAGCCATGCATTGGCTCCAGACAAGCACCACCGGCCTGCTGCTGCTCTGCGCAGCGGCGATCGCCGTACTCCTCTTCTTGATCATCAAGGTGAAGCTCGAGCCGTTCATCGCGCTCTTCATCAGCGGCATCGGTCTGGCCGTCGTCGCCGGCCTCTCCGTCGAGCAGATGGTGGGCACCGCCCTCTCCTCGAAGGAGTCGCTCATCGAGACCGGCTTCGGAGGGGTGCTGGGCCACATCGCGCTCATCATCGGCCTCGGCACCGTGCTCGGGTCGCTGCTCGAGCGCTCCGGCGGCGCCGACGTGCTCGCCTCGAAGCTGATCGGTCTCTTCGGTGAGCGCGGCACCCCGATCGCGATGGGCCTGGTCGGGCTCATCTTCGGCATCCCGGTCTTCTTCGACATCGGCATCTTCGTGCTCGCACCGCTGGTCTACGTCGCCGCGCACCGTGGCGGCCGGTCGCTCGTCCTCTACGCCCTCCCGGTCCTCGCCGGCCTCTCGATGACGCACGCCTTCCTGCCGCCCCACCCCGGGCCCACCGCCCTGGGTGGCCTCCTCGGCGTCGACCTCGGCTGGCTGATCATCATGGGACTGCTCTGCGGCCTGCCCGCGTTCGCCGCGGCCGGGATCCTCTTCCCGATGTGGATCGCCCCGCGCGTACAGGTCTCGGTGCCCGCGGAGTTCCTGGCCGCCGAGACCGAGGCCGAGAAGGACCCCACGCCCAAGACCCCGGTCTCGCTCGCCCTCGTGCTCACGATCATCGCCGTGCCGCTGATCCTGATCCTCGGCGCGACGTTCGGAACGATGCTGCTCGACCCGGGCCGCCTGCTCAGCCTGCTCACGTTCCTCGGCAACCCGGCGGTCGCGCTCACCATCGCCGTGCTCCTCGCCTTCTGGCTGCTCGGCACCCGGCGCGGGATGAGCCTCGAGGAGATCTCGGAGTTCACCGGCGCCTCGCTGCGCCCGGTCGGCATGATCCTGCTCGTCGTCGGGGCCGGCGCCTTCTTCGGCACCGTGATCTCCGCGACCGGCGTGGGCGCCGCCCTGGCCGAGGTGCTCTCCGACGCCGGCCTGCCGATCCTGCTGCTGGCCTACGTCATCTCCTGCGCGCTCCGGATCGCCCAGGGCTCGGCGACCGTGGCGATCGTGACCACCGGCGGCATCATCGCTCCGACCCTCGGCACCGGCTACTCGCAGCCTGAGCTCGCCGTGATCGCCGTGGCGATCGCCGCCGGCTCGATCATCCTCAGCCACGTCAACGACGGCGGCTTCTGGATCGTCTCGCGCTACTTCAACCTCACGGTGAAGCAGACGCTCGCGACCTGGACGGTGCTGGAGACCGTGCTCTCGATCGTCGGGTTCGCGGCCGCCGTCGTGGCCTGGGCGATCGTCTGAGGTCACTCTCCGCTGGACCTGGGCGGCCACCAGGATCGCTGCGGGCGTCGCGGACGCAGGGTGCAAGACGGGCCACGGGGCCCTCGCTTGCGGGACGTCGTGCCCTGTCCACAACCAGGCGACGAGACGACGCTCGGGTCATGGAAACCGACACAAGCACACCTTCGTCCGCCGCCCCGATGACCTACACGGTCGCGGGCCGCTCGACTGCAGGTGGACCCGCTCATGTTCACACCGCCAGCGAAACCGTCACCCTGGACGCCAGCTGGGGTGCGGCACCATCGGAGCTACCAGGTCCAGCACATCTGCTCGCCGCGGCGCTGGCGGCGTGCCTGCTGAAAAACCTCGCGCGCGCCAACGACCTGCTGTCGTTCCAGTACGAGCGCGCCGAGGTGCAGGTCACCGCCCGCCGCCAGGATGCACCGCCGAAGTTCACCGAGTTCGTCTACCAGCTGCGGCTGGTCACCAGTGAACCTCAACGGCGGCTCGACCTGCTGCAACGCAACCTGGAAGGCTACGGCACCGTCTACAACACCCTTGCCGCCACCTGCGACGTCCACGGCACCATCGTTGTCATTGCCTCCTCGGACGCACACTGACCCGGGCGTCATCGGGCGAGCTGGACCGCCGACTAACCCCAAGCCCGCGCGAGCAGGTCGCGGGTGTCGGTCAGCAGCTGCGGCAGGGTCCTGGTGCGACCGATGATCGGCATGAAGTTCTGGTCGCCGACCCAGCGGGGCACGATGTGCTGATGCAGGTGGGCGGCGATGCCGGCGCCGCCGGCGGTGCCCTGGTTCATGCCGATGTTGAAGCCCTCGGCCTGCGAGACACCGGCGAGGGTGCGTACGGCCTGCTTGGTCAGCACCGCCATCTCGGCGGCCTCCTCGTCGGTGGTCTCGACGTAGCCGGCGACGTGGCGGTAGGGGCACACCATCATGTGGCCCGGGGCGTACGGGTAGAGGTTGAGCACCACGAAGCAGGTCTCGCCGCGGTGGACGACCAGGCCGTCGGCGTCCTCGAGCGTGGGCACCCGGCAGAACGGGCACTTCGTCGAGGAGGGATCGCTGGGCTTGTTCTCCCCGCGGATGTAGGCCATCCGGTAGGGCGTCCACAGCCGTTCCAGCCCGTCGCCCTCGCCGATCCCGTCCTGGGTGAGTACGCCGTCCATCTCCGTCACTCGGCAAAGACTACTAACTCACTCTGATGTCTCTGCGCCCCGCAGGGTGTACGCCCCGGCGACGGCGGCTGCGAGCAGCACGACCAGGCAGGCCGCCGTGATCCCGGACAGCGCCTCCCAGGGGAAGGTCAGCGGCGCGTCGGGCACGTCGCGTACGACCGCCTGCCGCACCAGCCAGCCGGTGAAGGCGGTGATCGCGCCCCCGACCAGCAGCGCGCCGGCACCGGTGAACACCGTCTCCCAGAGGGCGGTCCGGCGCACCTGGCGGGGCGTGGCACCGAGCAGCCGGGCGGTGGCCGTCTGGCGGCGGCGCTGGCTCATCCCGATCAGGACGGCGTTGACGGCCGCGATCGCGGCGTAGACCCCGGCCGGGCCGAGCATCACCCACAAGACGATCGTGTTCGTCGCCCGGGCCTCGGCGGCGACCCCGTCGACCCACTCCCCGGCCGTGCTCACCTCGGCGCCGGTGTCGCGGATCGACCGTGCGGTCCCGGCGACGTCCGCGCCGGCGTCGGTGCGGACGAAGACCGTGCCGGT